>NZ_JBEOWS010000197.1:0-18377 GCF_040296125.1 Streptomyces sp. NPDC002265
GCCGGGACGCCGTCCGGGGGGATCAGGCCGTGGCCGGCTCCCGCTCGCCGTCCCCGCGCTGCTCGGGCATGTCCGCCCCGGCCGGGGCGGCGCCGTGCTCGTCCAGCAGCGTGCGCTCGTCGAACGGCAGATCACCGGCGAGCACCCGCTGGACGCGGTCCCGGTCGATCTCCTTCGTCCAGGTGCCGACCAGCACGGTGGCGACGGCGTTGCCCGCGAAGTTCGTCAGCGCCCGGGCCTCGCTCATGAAACGGTCGATGCCGACGATCAGGCCGACCCCGTCCACCAGCGCGGGCTTGTGCGACTGGAGGCCGCCGGCCAGCGTGGCCAGCCCGGCGCCGCTGACGCCCGCCGCACCCTTGGAGGCGAGCAGCAGGAACAGCAGCAGCGGGATCTGCTCGCCGACCGACATCGG
Source organism: Streptomyces sp. NPDC002265 (assembly GCF_040296125.1). Lineage (NCBI taxonomy): Bacteria > Bacillati > Actinomycetota > Actinomycetes > Kitasatosporales > Streptomycetaceae > Streptomyces > Streptomyces sp. NPDC002265. The sequence continues at coordinate 416 of NZ_JBEOWS010000197.1, forward strand.
CGTACCCAGGGCGTCGGCGATGTACAGCGACGCCATGGTCATGTAGATCATCGTGCCGTCGAGGTTGAACGAGTAGCCGGTCGGGACCGTGATGCCGACCACCGGCTTGCTGACGCCCAGGTGCTCCATCTTCGCGATCAGCCGCGGCAGCGCGGACTCGGAGGAGGAGGTGGACAGGATCAGCAGGAACTCCCGCGCCAGGTACTTGAACAGGCTGAAGACGTTCAGACCGGCGACGGCCCGCAGCAGCGCGCCGAGCACCACGAAGACGAACAGGAAGCAGGTGACGTAGAAGCCGAGCATCAGCACGGCGAGGCTCTTGAGCGCGTCCAGGCCGGCCGAGCCGACCACCGCGGCGATGGCGCCGAAGGCACCGATCGGCGCCGCCCACATCACCATGGCGAGGATCCGGAAGACGAGCCGCTGGATGTGCTCGACACCGCGCAGCACCGGCCGCCCGGCGGCGCCCATCGTCTGGAGCGCGAAACCGGCGAGCAGGGCGACCAGGAGCGTCTGGAGCACCTGGCCCTCGGTGAAGGCGGACACGAAGGTGACCGGGATGATCGACAGGACGAACTCGACCGGCGGCAGCGCCTCGTCGGACACCTGACCGTGCCCGCTCGCCTTGATCGCGTCCGTCAGGTGCAGCCCGTCCCCCGGGTGCAGGACGTTGCCGACGAGCAGGCCGATGGCGAGCGCGACCAGCGACATCACCAGGAAGTAGCCGAGCGCGATACCGCCGACGGCACCGACCTTCGCGGCCTTGCGCACCGAGCCGATGCCCAGCACGATCGTGCAGAAGATGATCGGCGAGATCATCATCTTGATCAGGTTCACGAAGCCCGTGCCCAGCGGTTTGAGCTCGACCGCGAAGTCGGGGGCGGCCAGGCCCACGACGATGCCGAGGGCGACCGCGGCGATCACCGCGAGGTAGAGATAGTGGGTGCGGTCCCGCCTCGCGGCGGGTGCGGCAGGTGCCGTATCGGGGGTGCTGGCGGCCACGGCTGCCCTCCTTGACGTCTTCGTCGGCATCACCGGCGTGCGGCTCACGTCCGGTCGATCCCCGCGGCGGCGCGCTCCCGGGGGATCGGGGGCGCTTTCGGGAGATCGGGGGAATGCCGTGACTATCCACCTCCGTGTGAGGGCGGTCACCCTTCCGTTCATTGAGTTCACGCTCGTCGTGGCAGGCACACTGGCGGGATGCGCATATCCCTCCCGCGGCCCCGCAGCCTGGCCGGCCAGCTCCTGGCGATGCAGGCCGTGCTGATCGCGGTCGTCGTCGCCGGGTACGCGCTGTTCACCTGGATCAGCGACCGCGGCCAGGCCGAGGCGGCGGCGGGACGCCAGGCCACGGCGGTGGCCCGGTCGGTCGCCGACGCGCCCTCGGTGCGCGCGGCCGTCCTCGGCCCCGACCCCAGGGCGCAGCTCCAGCCGTACGCGCTGCGGGTCATGCGCGACACCGGGGTGGACTTCGTGACGATCATGGACCCGCGGGGCATCCGCTGGACCCACCCCGACGAGGAACAGATAGGCCGGCGCTTCCGCGGCAACACCGCCCCCGCGCTGAAGGGCGAGTCCTTCACCGAGACCTACACCGGCACCCTCGGCCCCTCGGTCCGCGCGGTCACCCCCATCGAGGACGACGACAAGCGGATCCTCGGACTGGTCAGCGCCGGGATCAAGGTCGAGGCGATCAGCGCCCGGGTCCAGGACCAGGTCACCGCGCTGCTCGGGGTCGCCGCGGGCGCGCTCACGCTCGGCGCGATCGGTACGTACGTCATCAACGGCCGGCTGCGCCGCCACACCCACGGCATGAACGCGGCCGAGCTCAGCCGGATGCACGACTACCACCAGGCCGCCCTGCACGCCGTGCGCGAGGGCCTGCTGATGCTGGACGGGGCGTACCGGGTGGCGCTGATCAACGACGGCGGGCAGGAACTGCTCGGCGTGCCGGGCGAGGCGGTGGGCCGGTCGGTGGCCGACCTGGGCCTGCCCGCGCCGCTGACCGGGGCGCTGCTGGCGTCGGAGCCGAGGGTGGACGAGGTGCATCTGACCGCGCGCCGGGTGCTGGTGGTCAACACCTCGCCGGTGTCCGGCGGCGAGCGTCGCGGGACGGTGGTCACCCTGCGCGATGTCACCGAACTCCAGTCCCTGATGGGCGAGCTGGACTCCGAGCGCGGCTTCAGCCAGGCGCTGCGCTCGCAGGCGCACGAGGCGGCCAACCGGCTGCACACGGTCGTGTCCCTCATCGAACTGGGCCGGGCGCAGGAGGCCGTGGAGTTCGCGACGGCCGAGCTGGAACTGGCCCAGGCACTCACCGACCAGGTCGTGGCGGCGGTGAGCGAACCGGTGCTGGCGGCACTGCTGCTGGGCAAGACCGCGCAGGCGAACGAACGGGGCGTGGAACTGGTGGTGTCGCGGGACGGCGGCCTCGACGACGGACTGCTGCCGAGGACCCTGCCCGCGCGGGACCTGGTGACCATCCTCGGCAACCTCGTCGACAACGCCGTGGACGCGGCGCAGGGCGGCACTCCCGCGCGGGTGACGGTCACGGTGCGCCGCGACGCGCGGGAACTGGTGCTGTGCGTCTCGGACACGGGAACCGGGGTGGATCCGGCCCACGCGGGACTGGTCTTCCGGCGCGGGTTCTCCACGAAGCCGTCCGGCCCGCAGGGCCGCGGCCTGGGCCTGGCCCTCGTCCAGCAGGCGGTGGCCCGGCACGAGGGGTCGCTGTCGGTGGCGGAGGCAGACGGGGGCGGCGCGCGGTTCGTGGTGCGGCTGCCGCTGCGCACCGGCGCCGGAGTGGCAGCCCTCGCCGGCGACCCGGACCGCAGGGGTGACGCGTGAGCGCGGGACAGCCCATCCGGGTCCTCGTGGTGGAGGACGACCCCGTCGCGGCGGACGCGCATGTGATGTACGTGAACCGGGTGCCGGGGTTCGTCGCCGTCGGCCAGGCGCGCACGGGCGCCGAGGCCCGGCGGCTGCTGGAGCGCACGGCCGTGGACCTGCTGCTCCTGGACCTGCACCTGCCGGACGTGCACGGGCTGCGGCTGGCCCGGTCGCTGCGCGCGGCCGGCCATCACGCGGACGTCGTCGCGGTGACGTCCGCCCGTGATCTGGCGGTCGTGCGCGAGGGGGTGTCGCTCGGGGTCGTGCAGTACGTCCTGAAGCCGTTCACCTTCGCGACCCTGCGGGACCGGCTGGTGCGGTACGCGGAGTTCCGGGGCGCGGCGGGCGAGGCGAGCGGACAGGACGAGGTCGACCGGGCCCTCGCCGCACTGCGGGCCCCGGCCCCGGCGGCCCTGCCCAAGGGCCTGAGCGGGCCGACCCTGGAGCGGGTGACGACGGCACTGCGCGAGGCCGAGGCGGGGTGCACGGCGGCGGGGGTCGCGGAGGCGGTGGGCATCTCACGGATCACGGCCCGGCGCTATCTGGAACACCTGGTGGAGTCCGCCCGAGCCGAACGCAGACCGCTCTACGGACAGGTGGGCCGCCCCGAACTGGTCTACCGCTGGCTCCCGGAAACGGACCCGGGACGGTAGGGCCGGTCCGGGCCGGACCCGGAACGGCAGGGCCGGTCGGAGGAAGCCTCGGCACGGCACGGCCTGTCCGGGGCCAGTCCGGGAGGGCAGGGCCTGCCCGGGGCGAGCCCGGAGCAGCAGGGCCGGTCGGAGGCAGCCCCGGCACGGCACGGCCCGTCCGGGGCCAGTCCGAGAGGGCAGGACCTCCCCGGAGCGGACCCGAAACGACAGGACCTCCCGCGCGAGCCCGGAACGGCAGGGCCGGTCGGAGGCAGCCCCGGCACGGCCCGTCCGGGGCCAGTCCGGGAGGGCAGGACCTCCCCGGAGCGGACCCGAAACGACAGGACCTCCCCCGCGCGAGCCCGGAACGGCAGGGCGGTCAGGAGCGGCTCGTCCCGGGGCGGGCTTCGGTCCTTATACGGGGTTCGCTCCCGTCCCGGCGCTCGCGGCCGAACCGGCTCCCGCGGCGGCTCCGGCCCCCGATCCCGACCCCGACCCGAACGGCAGCGCGTACATCACCACGTACACCGCAAGACCGGCGACCGCGAGGGCCTCGGCCACCGAGACGGCCAGCAGGCCGACGGGCAGGTGGCCGCCGGTCCAGTACACGACCAGCGCGCCCAGCGGTACGACGCAGAAGGCGACCAGGTCGACCACGCACTGCACGATCTTGCGCGACACGCGCCGGGCGTCCCCGCGGTGGAAGGTCTCCCAGCCGAAGGCCTGTGCCCCCGCCTCCCCGGTGAGGGCGGCCAGCCGGGGCGCCAGCTCCCCGCGCACATACGCCCCGATCGCCGAGATCTTCTCGTCGTTGACGAGATAGGTCCACCCCAGCACCACGCACACCGGCGGCAGCCCGAGCAGCATCGACGCCTGCTTGGCCTGAGCCGCCGCGGCGATCACGGCGGCGACCACCGCGAGCGTCACGTACAGCAGGTTGTCCCGGAACCCGATCCGCGCCTTCTGCTCGTCCTTGATGCACTCGTACTCGGCGAGCAGCAACTGCCCTGCCGTGACGTCCGTCCCCGCCATCCCGCCCCTTCCCCCGATCCCGACACCCCGTCCCCGCGGGCGACTTGCCAGTACCTTAGAGGGATGCCGGAGACACGTCCCACCGTTGTGATGCTCACCGCGCTCGCGCTCGAATACTCCGCCGTACGCGGGTACGTCTCCGACCGGCAGGAGCGGGTCCACCCCGACAGCGGAACCCGCGTCGAACTCGGCCGGCTCGACGGCACGCCCTGGCGGGTGGCGCTCGCCGAACTGGGCGAAGGGCCGGTGAACGCCGCCGCGCTCACCACCCAGATCGTCACCTGGCTGCGCCCCGAGGCGGTGCTCTTCGTCGGGATCGCGGGCAGCCTCAAGCACGACATCGGCATCGGCGACGTCGTGGTCGGCACGAAGGTCTACGGCATCCACGGCGGCAAGCAGACCCCGCACGGCTTCGAGGTCCGCCCCGAGGCCTGGCCCGGCTCGAACGCGCTGGTGCAGGCGGCCCGTTCGGCGGTCCGGGACATGTCGGACGTGACCGCGCACTTCAAGCCGATCGCGGCCGGGGACGTGGTGCTCGCGGACGCCCGGTCCGAGATCGCCCGGCATCTGCGCGAGCACTACGGCGACGCGGCGGCGATCGAGACGGAAGGGTCGGGGGCCGCGCACGCGGCCCATCTGAGCGGGCGGTCGGACGCCGTCGTGATCCGCGGGATCAGCGACCGCGCCGACGCCGGCAAGCGCCGGGCGGACGCCTCCGGTGCGCAGGAGCGGGCCGCGGCGCAGGCCGCCTCGGTGGCGGTGGCGGTGCTGCGCAAGCACCGGCCCCGGGCAGTGCCACCCGGCTCCGCGGGATCGCATCTCGACGGCGGTGCGGGCGGCCGCGGCGGGGACCACATCGACTTCCGCGGCGGGACCTTCTACGGCCCCGTCATCGGCAAGACGAGCGACGGGCGCCGCTAGCCCCCCCCCCCCCCGACGAAGTCGCCTGGCAGGGACGGAAGTTGCTGCCCGGCAGGGACGGAGACAGGGACGGAAGCAGCTCGGCGAAAGGTGAAGTCACCGCACCTGTCGCCGAGTTGGCGGAACTGTCGTCAAGTCACCCACAGGGTGGGGAAGTTGCTCAGCCGGTGGCGCGGGTGCGACCCGCGCGCCGTACCTTCCTACAATCCGTGGTCCCGTCCCGACAACCCGTAGCCACCGCACCCGCCTCCCCCCTACGTTGTGGCCGTGCGCCGATCAACAGCCAGTCAGAGCCGACAGTCCGGTCGTCCGCCCTTCGACGCCTCCGCCGCCCGTCGGCTGCGCACCGCACTCGGCATGGGCCCCGAGCACGTCGCCTACGGACTGCGCGCCTCGTACGGCCTGACGTACGTCACGCCCGATCTCGTGCTCGGCTGGGAACGCGGGCTGTCGACCCCCACGGGGCCCGAAGTCACGGCGCTGGCAGGCGTGTTGTGGTGCTCCTCCGGCGAACTCGCCGGCCGGCCCAGGAGCCTGCGCGAACACCGCCTCGCGCGCGGTCTGTCCGCGGAGGACGTCGCGCGGGCCGTCGGGCTCGAGTTCATCGCGTACTCGGGGATGGAGGAGAGCGACACCTGGCGCGGCACCGAACGGCAGGCCGCGCTGCTCGCCGGCCTGCTGGAGCTCACCCTGCCGGAGTTCGTCGCCGTCACCGGGCGCGAGCCGCGCCTGGCCCAGCTGCTGCGCGGCGCGGTCACGAGCCGCCGGGCACCCCGGGTGCGGGCGTTGGCGCGTCTGGTGCCGGTGGACCGCCGTCCGCTGGAGGCCGCGCTGACGGCGCTGCGGGAGGGCTACCGCGAGGCGGCGGCCGTCGCATCGGACCCGTACGGCGGCTCGGCCGACGACCGGGGCGACGGCGGCCGGGAGTTCCTCGACCGGATCGTCGAGCACTTCTGGTGGGTCCTCGCCACCCTCCCGGACGAGTCCTGGGCGCGTCCGGGAGGCGCCGGGGAGAGGTCCTAGAAGACCGACTCCGTCTCGTCCATGCGGTCCGTGGGCACGGTCTTGAGCTCGGTGACCGCGTCCGCCAGCGGAACCATCCGGATGTCGGTCCCGCGCAGTGCCGTCATCTGCCCGAAGTCGCCCCGGTGCGCGGCCTCGACCGCGTGCCAGCCGAACCGCGTCGCGAGCACCCGGTCGTAGGCGGTCGGCGTGCCGCCGCGCTGGACGTGGCCGAGGATGACCGGCCGGGCCTCCTTGCCCAGGCGCCGCTCCAGCTCGTACGCCAGCGCGGTGCCGATGCCCTGGAAGCGCTCGTGGCCGAACTGGTCGATCGCGCCCTTGCCGTAGTCCATGGTGCCCTCGGCCGGGTGGGCGCCCTCGGCCACGCACACCACGGCGAACTTCTTGCCGCGGGCGAACCGCTCCTCGACCATCTTCACCAGGTCGCCCGGGTCGAAGGGCCGCTCGGGCAGGCAGATGCCGTGCGCGCCGGCCGCCATGCCGGACTCCAGCGCGATCCAGCCCGCGTGCCGGCCCATGACCTCGACGACCATCACGCGCTGGTGCGACTCGGCCGTGGTCTTCAGCCGGTCCATCGCCTCCGTGGCGACGCCGACGGCCGTGTCGAACCCGAACGTGCGGTCGGTCGAGGAGATGTCGTTGTCGATGGTCTTGGGCACCCCGACGACCGGCAGACCGGCGTCGGAGAGCATCCGCGCCGCCGTGAGCGTGCCCTCGCCGCCGATCGGGATGAGCGCGTCGATACCGAAGTCGCGGGCGATGTCGGTGGCCTTCTCGCAGGCCTCGCGCAGCCGGTCGCGCTCCAGCCGGGAAGAGCCGAGAATGGTTCCGCCACGGGCCAGGATGCCGCCGACGGCGTCGAGGTCGAGGTCGACGTGGTGGCCGTCCAGGAGACCGCGGAACCCGTCCACGAAGCCGATGACGTCGTCGCCGTAGTGCGTGACCGCTCGGTGCACGACCGACCGGATCACTGCGTTCAGGCCCGGGCAGTCGCCGCCTGCGGTGAGAACTCCGATACGCATCGTGCTGTGTCTCCTGCTCGCTTCTGTACACCGGTGAGCCGATCCGATTGTTTCATGGCCCCAGGACGATGTCGCTTTTCATAGGATCCGCTCTTATTCATCCCGCCTGTACAGGTCGATACGACCGGACGGACCGGGACGAATCCTGACGGGCGCCTTATAGAGCGCCCGGGGTATTGTCAAGAGGGTTCTGCTCGCCTCAGCGGGCCATCTTCCGCGCCACGAAGAGCACCCGGGCAGCTGACGCCATGCCACAGCCGACGCCATGAAACGGAGAGCACGCGTGACGCGCAGCGTGTACGTGACCGGGATCGACCGCGGGGACGGCCGCCAGGTCGTGGAGTTGGGAGTCATGGAGCTCCTGACCCGGCAGGTCGACCGAGTGGGCGTGTTCCGTCCGCTCGTCCACGAAGGACCGGACCGTCTGTTCGAACTGCTGCGGTCCCGGTACCGGCTCACCCAGGACCCGGCGTCCGTCTACGGCATGGACTATCACGAGGCGACCGCCCTCCAGGCCGAGCAGGGCACGGACGAACTGCTCTCCGCCCTCGTCGACCGGTTCCACCAGGTCGCCCGCGACTACGACGTCGTCCTCGTCCTCGGCACCGACTTCGCCGACACCCAGCTCCCGGACGAGCTCGCCCTCAACGCCCGGCTCGCCAACGAGTTCGGGGCCTCGGTCATCCCCGTCGTGGGCGGCCGCAACCAGTCGCCCGAGTCCGTGCGCGCCGAGACCCGCAACGCCTACCGGGCGTACGACGGGCTCGGCTGCGACGTCCTGGCGATGGTCACCAACCGGGTGGCCCGGGAGGACCGGGACGAGATCGCCGAGCGGCTCGCCTCCCGGCTGCCGGTCCCCTGCTACGTCCTGCCCGACGAGCCCGCCCTGTCCGCCCCCACCGTCGCCCAGATCGCGCACACCCTCGGCGCCAAGGTGATCCTCGGCGACGAGTCGGGACTGGCCCGGGACGCCCTGGACTTCGTCTTCGGCGGTGCCATGCTGCCCAACCTCCTCACCGCCCTGACCCCGGGCTGCCTGCTGGTCACCCCCGGGGACCGCGCCGACCTCGTCGTCGGCACGCTGGCCGCGCACAGCGCCGGCACCCCGCCGATAGCGGGCATCCTGCTCACCCTCGACGAGGTGCCCAGCGACGAGGTCCTCACCCTCGCCGCCCGCCTCGCCCCCGGCACCCCGGTGCTCTCGGTGCCCGGGAACAGCTTCCCCACCGCCGCCGCGCTCTTCTCCCTGGAGGGGAAGCTGAACGCGGCCACCCCGCGCAAGGCCGAGACCGCGCTCGGCGTGTTCGAGCGCCATGTCGACACCGCCGGGCTGCTGAGCCGGGTCTCCACGCCGAGCAGTGACCGGGTCACCCCGATGATGTTCGAGCACAAGCTGCTGGAGCAGGCCCGGTCCGACCGGCGCCGGGTGGTGCTGCCCGAGGGCACCGAGCCGCGGGTGCTGCACGCCGCCGAGGTGCTGCTGCGCCGGGGCGTGTGCGACCTCACCCTGCTCGGCCCCGTCGACCAGATCCGCAAGCAGGCCGCCGACCTCGGCATCGACCTGGGCGGGTGCTCGCTGATCGACCCGGCCACCAGCGAACTGCGCGAATCCTTCGCCGAGCGCTACGCCCGGCTGCGCGCCCACAAGGGCGTGACCGTGGAGCTGGCGTACGACGTGGTCGCCGACGTCAACTACTTCGGGACGCTGATGGTGCAGGAGGGGCTCGCGGACGGCATGGTCTCCGGGTCCGTGCACTCCACGGCCGCCACCATCCGGCCCGCCTTCGAGATCATCAAGACCAGGCCTGACGCCGACATCGTCTCGTCCGTGTTCTTCATGTGCCTCGCCGACAAGGTCCTCGTCTACGGCGACTGCGCCGTGAACCCCGACCCGAACGCCGAGCAGCTGGCCGACATCGCCATCCAGGCCGCCGCCACCGCCGAGCGGTTCGGCGTCGAGCCGCGGATCGCGATGCTGTCGTACTCGACCGGCACGTCCGGCTCGGGCGCCGACGTCGACAAGGTGCGCGAGGCCACCACCCTGGTCCGCGCCCGGCGCCCCGACCTCAGGATCGAGGGGCCCATCCAGTACGACGCGGCCGTGGAGCCGACCGTCGCCGCGACCAAGCTGCCCGGGTCGGAGGTGGCCGGCCAGGCCAGCGTGCTGATCTTCCCGGACCTCAACACCGGCAACAACACCTACAAGGCCGTGCAGCGCTCGGCCGGCGCGATCGCCGTCGGCCCCGTGCTCCAGGGGCTGCGCAAGCCCGTCAACGACCTGTCCCGGGGCGCGCTGGTCCAGGACATCGTCAACACCGTGGCCATCACGGCGATCCAGGCCCAGATCCCCCAGCCGCTCCCCGGCCCGTCCGTGGACCTGCCCGGCGTCCCGAGCGAGAAGGCGGCCGCCCAGTGACACCGACCCGAGTCCTCGTCCTCAACTCCGGCTCCTCGTCCGTGAAGTACCAGCTGCTGGACATGCGCGACGGCAGCCGGCTCGCGGTGGGCCTCGTCGAGCGGATCGGCGAGGGTTCCTCGCGGCTGCAGCACACGCCGCTGGCGACCGGCGAGCCGCGCGAGTGGACCGGTTCGGTCGCCGACCACGCGGCCGCCCTCAAGGCCGTGGCGGAGGAACTGGCCAAGGACGGGCTCGGCCTCGACTCGCCCGAACTGGCCGCGATCGGGCACCGCGTGGTGCACGGCGGGCAGCGGTTCACCCGGCCGACGGTGGTGGACGACGAGGTGCTCGCCGAGATCGAGCGGCTGATCCCGCTGGCGCCGCTGCACAACCCGGCCAACCTGATCGGCCTGCGCACGGCGCGGGCCCTGCGCCCCGACCTTCCGCAGGTCGCCGTCTTCGACACCGCCTTCCACACCACGATGCCCGAGTCGGCCGCCCGCTACGCGATCGACGTCAAGACCGCCGACGAGCACCGGATCCGGCGGTACGGGTTCCACGGGACCTCGCACGCCTATGTGTCCCGGGCGACGGCGGAGCTCCTCGGCCGGGATCCCGGGGACGTGAACGTGATCGTGCTGCACCTGGGCAACGGGGCGTCCGCGTCCGCGGTGCGCGGCGGCAAGTGCGTGGACACCTCCATGGGGCTGACGCCGTTGGAGGGACTCGTGATGGGAACACGCTCCGGAGACGTGGATCCTGCGGTCATCTTCCATTTGATGCGTGTTGGCGAAATGTCCACGGACGAGATCGACACTCTCCTCAACAAGAGGAGCGGACTGGTCGGGCTGTGCGGTGACAACGACATGCGCGAGATCGACCGGAGGATCGGCGAGGGCGACGAACAGGCCCGGCTCGCCTTCGACATTTACATTCACCGGCTGAAGAAGTACATCGGCGCCTATTACGCCGTGCTCGGCACGGTGGACGCGATCACCTTCACCGCCGGGGTCGGCGAGAACGCGGCGTCCGTGCGCGAGGCCGCGATCGCGGGCCTGGAGTCACTGGGCGTGGCCGTCGACCCCGTACTGAACGCCGTACGTGCCGCCGCACCCCGGCTGATCTCGCCCGCCGGCGCGCGGGTGGCGGTCGCCGTGGTGCCGACCGACGAGGAACTGGAGATCGCCACACAGACCTACGCGCTGGTCGGAAAGAACGGCCAGGCAATTACCGGCGAGTAATACACGCCTGAGCGCCGACCCGCCCATTTGTATCTTCCGCCAGACGGAATATTCCGGAGCGAAACAAACCGATAGGATCGCCCCATGCGCCGTTCGAAAATCGTCTGTACTCTCGGCCCCGCGGTCGACTCCCACGAGATGCTCGTCTCCATGATCGAGGCCGGCATGAACGTGGCCCGGTTCAATTTCAGCCACGGCAGCCATGCCGAGCACCAGGGGCGGTACGACCGCGTCCGGGCCGCCTCCAAGGAGACCGGCCGGGCCATCGGCGTCCTCGCCGACCTCCAGGGCCCGAAGATCCGTCTGGAGACCTTCGCCGAGGGCCCGGTGGAGCTGGAGCGCGGTGACGAGTTCGTCATCACGACCGAGGACGTCCCGGGTGACAAGCACATCTGCGGTACGACCTACAAGGGCCTGCCGGGCGACGTCTCGCACGGCGACCAGATCCTGATCAACGACGGCAACGTCGAGCTGAAGGTGCTGGACGTCGAGGGTCAGCGGGTGCGGACGATCGTCATCGAGGGCGGTGTCGTCTCCGACCACAAGGGCATCAACCTGCCCGGCGCGGCCGTGAACGTGCCCGCGCTGAGCGAGAAGGACATCGAGGACCTGCGCTTCGCCCTCCGCATGGGCTGCGACATGGTCGCGCTGTCCTTCGTCCGCGACGCCAAGGACGTCGAGGACGTCCACCGCGTGATGGACGAGGAGGGCCGCCGGGTCCCGGTCATCGCCAAGGTGGAGAAGCCGCAGGCGGTGGAGAACATGGACGACGTCGTCGCGGCGTTCGACGCCGTCATGGTGGCCCGTGGCGACCTGGCCGTCGAGTACCCGCTCGAGAAGGTCCCCATGGTGCAGAAGCGCCTGATCGAGCTGTGCCGGCGCAACGCCAAGCCGGTGATCGTCGCCACCCAGATGATGGAGTCGATGATCACCAACTCCCGCCCGACCCGCGCCGAGGCCTCCGATGTCGCCAACGCGATCCTGGACGGCGCGGACGCGGTCATGCTGTCCGCGGAGTCGTCGGTGGGCGCGTACCCGGTCGAGACCGTCAAGACGATGTCGAAGATCGTCCAGGCGGCCGAGGAGGAGCTGCTGTCCAAGGGCCTGCAGCCCCTGGTCCCCGGCAAGAAGCCGCGCACGCAGGGCGGTTCGGTCGCCCGCGCCGCCTGCGAGATCGCCGACTTCCTCGGCGGCCGGGGCCTGGTGGCCTTCACCAAGTCCGGTGACACGGCCCGCCGGCTGTCCCGCTACCGCGCGGCGCAGCCGATCCTCGCCTTCACCACCGACGAGGGCACCCGCAACCAGCTCGCCCTGAGCTGGGGCGTCGAGTCGCACATCGTGCCGTTCGTGGGGAGCACCGACGAGATGGTCGACCTGGTCGACCAGGAGCTCGTCAAGCTCAACCGCTTCAGCAAGGGCGACATCGTCGTGATCACGGCCGGCTCGCCGCCCGGCGTCGCCGGCACCACGAACATGGTCCGCGTCCACCACCTGGGCGAGGGCGACTGACGGTCCGCGTCACAGGAGAGCGCCCCCTGCCGGTGAGGCAGGGGGCGCTCTCCTGTGCGGCTCCCGGAAGGGTCTTCGACGACGCTCAGTCGATGTAGTTGTGCAGTCCGGGGACGGTCAGCGTGCCGCCGAACTGGCCGGCCTGGACGACCTTCGCGTTGCTGAAGTAGATCAGCGGGATGTCCAGCGGCGGCGGGCTGTCGGGGCTGAAGGTCACCGGGATCAGTCCGAACAGGTTGCCGGAGATGCTCTCGGTGTACATCACCGTGTCGCCGTCCTTGATGGTGGACGTAGAGCCCTTGGCCGCCTGCACGTGGTAGGTCTTGCCGGACGCCTTGTCCTTCACCGTCTGGTGCAGGTCGACGATGTCGGTGCCGCCCGAGATGACGTACTTCAGCACCTTCTTCTTCTTGCCGTCGGCCATCTTGACCTCGACGATGCCCTTGTACGAGGCACCCTTCAGGGTCAGTCCGCTGGCGCTCAGGTACCAGGGATCGACGGGCAGCGCGATGGTGTTGTCGACACCGCTCTCGTCCTCGGTGGCGGCCGGGCAGTCGGCGACGTCCGTGCTGCTGCTCGGGGAGGGGCTCGCGGAGGGCGTGGCGCCGTCCTCGCCCTGGCCGTCGTCGGCCTTCTTGGTGTCGCCGGCCGCCTCGGACGCGGTGTCGGCGGCCTTCGTCACGGTGTCGTCCACCGTGTCGACGGCCTTCTTCGTCGTCGCCTTGACGGTGTCCGACGCGCTCTTGTCCGACTTGTCCGACGCGGACGTGTCCGCGGCACCGGCCGCCGTGGCCGAGGCCGAGGCGGTCGGGGTGGGCGTGGCGCTCCCGGTGTCGCTCTTGCCGCCGGTGAGCACGTCCTTGAGCGTGTCCCCGATGGTCTCCAGCAGGTTGCCGCCGGCCGCGGACGCCGAGGGAGCCGGCGTGGCGGTGTCGCCGCCGGACGCGGAGGTGTCGCTCGCGGCGGACGTCTGGGACGGCGCGGGCTCGGCCTTGTCGTCGGAACCTGAATCCGACGAAGAGGACTTGCCCGAGGTGTCCGAGGTATCCGACTTGCCCGAACTGTCGGACGAGTCGGACGACTTCACCGCCGAGTCCTTGGCAGCGTCCTTCGCGGAGTCCGCCGACTCGGTGGCGCTCGCCGAGGCGGAAGGCGTCGCCGAGGTGGTGGACTCCGCCATGGCCGCGACGCAGTCCTTGTACTCCTCGGCCGTCAGGCTCTTGGAGGCGGGCTGGTCGTCGGCGCGGGCGAGCGTCGGCGTGAACCCCATGCCCATGAGGACCGCCGTCGGCATCGCCGCGATGGCTATCGCCTTGCCGGCGGGTACCTGGAACCTGGTGAACAGCGGCTTCTTGGGCGCCGCGTGGCGCGGCCCGGTTCTCACAAGCGACGCTTCCGCGTCCGTCTCGTGAGTCACCTCGTCAGCCGACACTGTGCCTCCCGTTCGCCCCGTTGGCCGAAATCGTTCCTGACAGTTCGTTGGTCTCGCCCGTCACGTCGGTGTCCTTGGTGAACACCGGGCCTTCGCCGTGCGGGGCTTCGTGGGCCGCGGCCTCGGGAGCGTCGTCGCCGTCGGCGGCGCTCTCCGGGGAGTCGCCCGCACCGACGCCCGGCTCCTCGGCCGGCTCCGCCTCGGGGGGCGTGCCGGGCGCCCACGCCACGGCCATCGCGCCGCCGATCAGGGCGAAGAGGAAACCGAGGATGAACCCGCCGAAGTTGGACACCGGGATGGACACCAGGCCCAGCAGGATCGCCGCGACACCCGCGAACGTCTGTACATGCCTCTGGAACCAGAGGCTGAAGCCCAGGACGACCAGCAGCACACCGATGATCAGCGACCCGGCGCCCGCGGTGGTGGACATCGCCAGCGTGAGATGGCCGAGGTGGAGGTGCGCGTACGGGAAGTACATGATCGGAAGGCCGCCGAGCATGACGAACAGACCGGCCCAGAACGGGCGAGTTCCGCGCCAGGCACGGAACTGCAGCCTCCGGCGGGTGAACTGACCGGGTGCGGCAGGGGTCTCGGCGCTCATGGAAAACAGCTCCCTGGTGCGGCGTTGCTTGGTGGTGACGTGTTCCCCGGGCGAAGAGACCCGGGGAGTGTGGACGGGCGGGGGCGCCGTCGGCCCCCCCGCCCATCAGCGAGCGCTTAGTAGCACTCGGCCTTGGTGCCCGTGGAGAGCGCCATGTGCAGACCGGGGAGCGTGAACGTTCCCGCGGTGGTCGCCCACGCCGTCTGCTTCACGTCGGTCAGCTCGGCCGAGTCGGCCTGCTGCGCGAAGCCGTACGGGTTGGCCTGCTTCTGCTTGATCTCGTCGCCCTTGACAGCCGGGCCCTTGGTGATCGAGCCGGCGGCCACGCCGATGTCGATGCCGTGGAAGACCGCGTTCGCACCCAGGTCCTCGACGTCGATGTACAGCTTCTCGGCGGAGACCTGCTCCGCCTTCTTGTCGCTGTCACCCGCCTCGAGCCGCAGGGTCACGGCGTCGAAGGGCGCCGGAAGACCGGTGTGGGTGACGACCGACTGGCACATCTTCTGGATCGTGGCGGTCTCGAAGGCCGACACGGCGACGGGGTGGAGCGTCTTCTCACCAGTGATGGTGTAACCGGAGTCGATCGCCCCGTACTGGGAGAAGTGCTGGCCGTTGAGCGACTGGGCGCTCACCTTGAAGGACTGGCCGGACACACTGAACGACGCGGCGAGGGCACCCTGCGCGAGGGCGACGCCTATGCACGCCGTGGCGGCGACGCTGGGCACCATGACCACAGCGAACCGCTTCCATCTGGTCCCGCCACGCACCTGGGACTCCATATTTCCTCCTTCTCGGACGTACATCGCCTGCCCTCCGAATCGCCCCTGTTCGGCGGCTCGGCCGGGCAGCGATGGGAGAAGTGCTACGTCCTCGGGAAGGAGAGCGCCCGTATCCGGTGGCGCGAACCGCGCCCGAATCACCGGCGATCACCCCCGAGCGACAACCACTGGTCGCGCCTGACACACATCACGCACAACCCTGCCGGACAGGCTTCGCCCAGGGCGAAGACCCCCCTGTCCGAGAACCGGCGTCACTGTCGCCGGTTCTGCCCGGTGGGGACCCACCGTGTCCCGTGGGCCCGACCGGCTGTCGGGGGTACGGGAATGGACCGAGCGTCGCCGATCGTGGTGCATTCTGGCCGCCCGCACAAGGGGGTTCGTTACTGGCTAGTAACGGGGCGATAACCGTGGGACGACCCACAGGTCTCGTTCCGCGACGCTGGGTGGCACTTATGGGCAGTTCAGAGCCATCGATTTCAGGACAGAACCTGACAGAAGAACGCCTGTGACTTACTGGAAGTAACAGCGGCCGCGATTACCAAGATTTGGTAAAGCGCGGCCGCTGTGGCGCCTCGATGGCGAATTTTTCACTTGGGCAACACTTGCCCCGACGTTTAACGACAGGTCAGAACCGGGCCCGCACCCCGCCCGGAGACGACCCGCGCCCCCGTCAGAACAACGCCCGGGACAGCGCCCGGCGCGCCGAAGCGACCCGCGGGTCCTCGGCCCCGACGACCTCGAAGAGCTCCAGCAGCCGCAGCCGTACGGCCTCCCGGTCCTCCCCCGCCGTCCGCTGCACGGTCTCGATCAGCCGCCCGAACGCGTCCTCGACATGCCCGCCGACCAGATCCAGGTCGGCCGCGGCGATCTGCGCCGCCACGTCCTTCGGCCGCTCGGCCGCGTTCCTGCGCACCTCCTGCGGGTCGAGGTCCGCCACCCGCTGGAGCAACTCGGCCTGGGCGAGCCCGAGCTTGGCCTCCGGGTTGCCCGGGTCGTCGCTCAGCACGTTCTTGTACGCCTGGACGGCACCGCCCAGGTCACCCGAGTCCAGCGCCCGCACGGCGGCCTCCAGGAGCGCGTCGTACGGCCCCTCCTGCACCGCCGGGGCGGGCCCCCCGCCCGGCTCGGCGTCCGGGTCGACGGTCAGACCGGTCAGGCCGAAGCGCTGCTCGGCGACCTGCACCAGCTGGTCGAGCGTCTGACGGATCTGCTCCTCGCCGGCCGCGCCCTGGAAGAGGGGCAGCGCCTGTCCCGCCACCACGGCGAAGACGGCCGGGATCCCCTGGATCCCGAACTGCTGCATGAGCATCTGGTTGGCGTCGACGTCGATCTTGGCGAGCAGGAAACGCCCGTCGTACTCGACCGCGAGGCGTTCCAGGACCGGGCTCAACTGCTTGCAGGGCTGGCACCACTCGGCCCAGAAGTCGATGACGACCGGGACCTCGGCGGAGCGCTGGAGGACGTCGGTTTCGAAGGAGGCCTCGTCGACGTCGATGACGAGGTCGGCCGGGGAGACGGCTCCCGGCCCGCCCTGGCGGGCCGCTTCCGCGCGCGTCTGCTCGGCCTTGGCCTTGGCCTCCTGGGCCGCCTTCACCGCGGCGAGGTCGACGACGCCGCTCATGGACATGTTCCGTGGCTGCATGCGTCTATCCTCCCCCGTTCCCGCGCATGAGTGAAAAACGATGTGCCAGCCCGGTCCGGCTGTGTGCTGCTCGGCGCCGGGTCCCCACCCTGCGCCTGTGGTCGTCGCCCGTGTACGTCCGTCACAGGCTTTCGCTACGAGTCGTAGCGTAATAGCAGCCGGGGGGTACGCGACACCGATTTCCGGTGATCTCCCTCACGGCCGCACCGAACCCGCCGGTTATGGTCATGGGATGCACCGCTTCCCCCCGTCCTGCGGCCGCCCCGGCCGTCCCGGCCGCCCGCGCAACGCCGCCGCGGACGCCGCGATCCTGGCCGCGACCCGGCAGGCCCTGGTCGAACTGGGCTGGTCGAAGCTCGCGTTGGGGGACGTGGCGACCCGCGCCGGGGTGGCGAAGACGACGCTCTACCGCCGCTGGGCCGGCAAGAACGAACTCGTGGTCGACGCCGTCGCCGAGCTCTTCGACGAACTCCGGCTGCCCGACCGCGGCTCCCTGGCCGCCGACATCGAGGGCGTGGTCCTGCAGTTCGCCGCGATCCTGGCCCGGCCCGAGGCCAAGAGCGGGCTGATGGCGGTGATCGCGGAGTCCACCCGCGACGACGCGCTGCGCGAACGCATCCGGACGTCGATCGTCGAGCGCCAGAAGCGGCTCGTCCTCGAAGGCCGCGCCCGCGCCCAGACCCGCGGCGAACTGCCCCCCGAGACGGACCCCGAGGAGGCCGCCCGCACGGTCGACCTGATCTTCGACGTGGTCGCGGGCGCGGTGGTGCACCGCACCCTGGTGAGCGCCGAACCGGCGGACGAGGAATGGGTGCGGAGCTTCACCAGGGTGCTGCTGCTG
>NZ_JBEOWS010000198.1:0-18285 GCF_040296125.1 Streptomyces sp. NPDC002265
GGTCCGGCTGTGAAGCCGGACCCCGCACCCCGCGTTCGTCAAGCGCGGGCCTCCGGCGCTCAGGCGGTCGCCTGCGCCGCCTCGTTGATCAGACGGGCCACGTCACCGGGGCGCGAGACGCTGACCGCGTGGGAGGCGGAGACCTTCATGACGGAGGCCCCGGCCCGCTCGGCCATGTAGGTCTGCACCTGCGGGGGGATGTTCCGGTCCCCGTCCGCCACCAGCACCCAGGAGGGAATGTCCCGCCACGCGGGCGCGGACGCGCCCTCCGCCAGCGCGGCATCGGTCACCGGCCGCTGTGTCGCGGCCATGACGGCCGTGGTCTCCTCGGGGACGTCAGCGGCGAACTGATCGTGGAACTTGGCCTGTTCGATGTACAGGTCCATGACCTGCCTGCCGTCGGGCAGCGTCACCGGCACGGGCCAGAGCGTGTCGCCGAGGGTGCTGCCGGGGAACTTGCCCGACAGGGTGACGGCGCTCTCGCCCTCCTCCGGCAGGAACGCCGCGACGAAAACGAGCGCCTTGACCTCGGGCAGTCCCTTGGCCGCGTTGCTGATGACGGACCCGCCGTACGAATGGCCGACAAGGACGACGGGGCCCTCGACGGACGTCACGATCTGCCGGACGTAGTCGGCGTCGGTGGTGAGTCCGCGCAGCGGATTGGCGACGGCGATCACCGGATAGTCGTGCGCGAGCAGCTTGTCGACGACACCGTTCCAGCTGGAGGCGTCCGCGAACGCGCCGTGTACGAGGACGATGGTGGGCTTGTGTGCACTCATGGAAAATGGCCTTTCGACGTGCCGGGGGAATGTGGTCGGTGTGCGGTGTCAGTCGGTTCCGAGAGCCTTGCGCAGCACGTGGATGGCCTGCTCGATCGCGGCGGTCGACGTCTGGGTGCGGCGGACCGTGTTCAGCATCATGAAGTCGTGCAGGGAGGCGTTGTAGCGGATGCTGGTCGTCGGCACACCGGCCTGGATGAGCTTGCGGGCGTAGGCCTCGCCTTCGTCGCGCAGCACGTCGTTCTCGTCGACGACGACAAGCGCCGGCGGTAGGTCCCGGAGGTCTTCCAGCGTCGCCCGCAACGGCGAGGCGGTGATCTGGGCGCGCTCGGCGGGGTCGGTGGTGTAGGCGTCCCAGAACCATTCCATGGCCTTGGCCGTCAGATGCGGGCCGTGCGCGAAGGTCCGGTAGCTCTCGGTGTCCTGGGCCGCGTCGGTGACGGGGTAGTACAGCGACTGGTGCACGAAGGCCACGTCGCCCCGCTGCTTGGCCATATGGGTCAGCGCGGCGGTCATGTTGCCGCCGACCGAGTCACCGGCGACGGCCAGGCGGGTGGCGTCGAGGCCTTCGCCGGCGCCCTCGGTGGTGATCCACCGGGCGGTCGCGTAGGCCTGCTCGATGGCGACCGGGTACTTGGCCTCCGGGGAGCGGTCATACTCGACGAAGACCAGGGCGGCGTTCACCCCGACGGTCAGCTCGCGCACAAGCCGGTCGTGCGTGCCTGCGTTGCCGAGAATCCAGCCGCCGCCGTGCACGTAGAGGATGACGGGCAGAGGGCCAGAGCTGCCGACGGGCTTGAGGATGCGCACCCGCACGTCGCCGACCTCCGCCGGAACGGTGATCCACTTCTCGTCCACGTCGGGCTTCTCAATGTGCTGCGCCTGCACGTCGTCGAGCAGCTTGCGCGCGCCCTCGACCCCGAGCTCGTACAGCAGCGGCGGCTTGGCGGTCGCGTCGGCGAAATCCTGCGCGGCGGGCTCGAGAACGATGTCGCTCATGGTGTGTTCCTTCTCTGGCGATTAAGGAGGACTTTTCACACCATGGGACCAGGCCCGCAGCAGATGTGTGACACCAAAAGGTCCCGGGCAGTCGAGCGCGGCCCGGGACCGGACACCGGAGCAGGGGCTAGGAACGGAGTGCGCCGGGCTTCGGCAGCGGCTCGCCGTCCACGAAGAGATCGACATGCTCGTTGTAGAAGGCCGTCAGGCCCGCGATGCGGTTGGCGTGGATGGTCGGGAAGTCGTACGCCCAGGCGATGTCCTCGTGGGCGGCGGTGGCGCCGTCGAACGACCAGTAGCCGCTCGTCGTTCCCTTGTACGGGCAGCGGGTCACCGTGTCGGTCCGCCGCAGTCGGGTCCAGTCGACGTGCGCGCGGTCAAGGTAGTAGCGCGTCGGCAGGCCGGTCTCGAAGAGTTTGACGCACGCCGGCGCCTCTGCCAGGACCACGCCCTCCAGCTCCACGCGGACGCTGCTGGAGGAACGCACGGCGTCCACACGCGAGTACGGGCTCCTGGGGTGGACGAAGACGGGTTCGTCCTCCTCGAACCAGTAGTCGATGGCCGGCCACTCGAAGCGCACCGTGCCCTGGAGCGGCGCCGGGGCGTCCTTCCCCCACACCCAGGCGGCACCGGGGCGCGAGTCCCCGCCAACGGACAGAGTGTGCCGGTGCGCCGTGCCCGCACCGTGCTCCTCGGCGACCCCTTCGTCGTCGAGGACGCCGTCGACGAGGTCCCGCACCGGGATGCTGAACTGCGGATAGGCCTGCCACTCCCAGACGTACAGGGCGCGCCGCGTGTCGAAGACGGTGCGACCGCCGATCACGCCCCTGATACGGCGGGGCACCGGCTCCACGTGCCCGACGGGCACGAGGAAGCTCGGATGCAGAACACTTTCGGTTTCCATGGTCATCACCTAAGTCGGTCGTTCCGTGCCCGTTCGGACCGGACACGGAGAGTGTGTGCGCCCGGGACGCCCGCATCCTCGGGCCGTCACGGGCCGCGGGGTTCGTCCGGCGCCGACGCACACAGCGCTGAGCAGGGCTTGTTTCGCTGTCACAGCAGGTGGCGAAGGCCGGTCTGTGCGGGGAGACAGTCCCCCGTGGAGAGGAGATCACGCCGTGCACACGCCCACCCATTATGACGCCAACACTCATGACACTAACAAGACAACCTTCCCATGCACACTGTGCACACTGTCGCCGAGGGCCGGATCCGGCGGCGGCCTGACCCGGTAACGCGCCCGGCCACACCACCCGGTACCCCCAGCCGCGCCCGACCGGAACCGCGGCTCCCCTCCCCCACCGCTCCTTCGTCGGAGGATTCGCATGTCAGCGCTGCCCCTGCTCGCCCCCCTGCGACGTGTCACGACCGACGTGCTCGAAGTCGCCTATTACGAGACGGGCTCCCCCTACGGCGACACCGTCGTCCTTCTGCACGGTTTCCCCTATGACATCCACAGTTACGTGGACGTGGCCCCCCTGCTGGCCGAAGGCGGATTCCGCGTCATCGTCCCCCACCTGCGAGGGCACGGCCCCACCAGATTCCTGTCCGACTCTCTTCCCCGTTCCGGCCAGCAGGCGGCCCTGGGGGCCGACGTCATCGCGCTCCTGGACGCCCTCGGCATCGAGCGGGCCTACCTCGCCGGCTACGACTGGGGCGGTCGCGCGGCCACGGTCGCCGCGGCGCTGTGGCCCGAACGGGTCCTCGGCCTGGTCTGCGTCAACGGCTACCTGATCCAGGACATCGGCGCCGCCGTAAACCCCATCTCCCCCGAACTGGAGGCGGGTTTCTGGTATTTCTACTACTTCCTCACCGAGCGCGGCCGCACCGGACTGGCAGCCGATCCACGGGGCGTCGCCCGGGTCATCTGGAAACGCAACTCCCCCGTGTGGGCCTTCGGCGAAGCCGAACTGGAGCGGGCCGCTGAGGCCTTCACCAATCCGGACTACGTCAACGTCGTCATCCACTCCTACCGGCACCGGCTCGGCCTGGCACCGGGCGCGGACGCGTACGCCGATCTGGAAGCCCGCCTCGCCGGCCTTCCTCCGATCACCGTCCCCACGGTCACCCTGGACGGCACCGCCGACGGCAACTTCCCGGCGACCGACGGGTCATCGACCGCTCACCACTTCACCGGCCCCCGCCTGCACCTTCAGGTCGCGGACGCCGGCCACAACCTGCCGCAGGAACGCCCCGAGGCATTCGCCGCGGCGGTACGGGACGTACGGGCCCTGCGACGGGGACACCCCCGCCACGACTGCCTCACCCGCTGACACCCGACCGCGCGGCACCGCGACCCATCGCCGCGCCGACGTCACATCGGACCGCGCCCACCGGTCACAACGAGTGCGGGCGGCCACGCGGCCGCCTGACTGCCTCAGGAAAGGAAAACCATCATGTCGTACCCCTACCCGGAACAGAAGTACTTCGGAGACAACGGCGAGGTCAGCGCCGTGTTCCGGCCTGCCGACACCCCACCCGACCTCGGCGAGAGCGGGCCAGGCAAG
Source organism: Streptomyces sp. NPDC002265 (assembly GCF_040296125.1). Taxonomy (NCBI): domain Bacteria; kingdom Bacillati; phylum Actinomycetota; class Actinomycetes; order Kitasatosporales; family Streptomycetaceae; genus Streptomyces; species Streptomyces sp. NPDC002265. The sequence goes on from NZ_JBEOWS010000198.1 coordinate 4,286, forward strand.
GACGCTACCCACTATCTGGCCACCACCTCGACCACCCGCGGCGAGTTTGGGCTGTACCGCGTCGAGATGAGGCCGCGGGCCGGCGGCCCGAAGACGCACTTCCACAAGCGGATCTCGGAGTCGTTCTACATCCTGGACGGCACCGTGCGCATCTTCGACGGTGTGCGCTGGGTGGACGCCCGCAAGGGCGACTTCCTGCACGTGCCGCAAGGCGGTCTGCACGCCTTCCGCAACGACTCCGACGCACCGGCGGACATGCTCCTGCTGTTCACACCGGGCGCGCCGCGCGAGGAGTACTTCGAGCAGGTGTCGCAGCTGGCGCACGCCTCGCAGGAGGAGCGCTCCGCTTTCTTCGACCGGCACGACTCCTACTTCGTGGAATAGGTTCACCCCTCCGGTGTCCCGAGGCACCCGCGTCCTCCCCGCGGTCGTGGTCGCGGGACACCCGCCGTCGGGACGACCCAGGTTCGGGTAACGGGCAGCTTGTCACAACAACACCTTTCGTCCGGTCAACAAGGCAGGGCGCGGGCGTATCCGACCTCGCCGCCGCCCCTCTCAGCACGTCCTGGCCGTCACGCCCGACCGTCCCGCCCCCGGCAAAGGAGACCGCATGAAAGTCGTCGTTGCAGGCGCCACGGGACGGATCGGCTCGAGATCGGTCACCCGTCTGCGGGAACATGGGGCGCAGGTGGTGCCCCTCTCCCGCGCCCTGGGCGTCAACGTCGGTGACGCACACGCTCTGCGCCGAGCACTGCGCGGTGCGCAGATCCTGGTGGACATCACCGACGCGCCCTCGCGACAGCAGGACGTCAGCACGGCCTTCTTCGGCGACACCACCCGCAGCCTCCTGATGGCCGCCAGGGAGACCGGCGTCGAGCACTACGTGGCCCTGTCCGCCGTGGGCGCCGACCGCGTCGCCTCGGGTTACCTCCGGGCCAAGGCCGCACAGGAGGACCTCGTCCGCCGCTCCGCACTGCCGTATTCCCTGGTGCCCGCTGCTGCGGCCGGTCGCGACGGCGACGTCGCCGCCCCCTCGCCCACGTCGCCGTCGCGGTGCCGCTGTTCGGCGTCCTGGAGGCCGCCGGACCCGAGGAGCGACCGTTCGAGGACCTCGCCGCCGACGTGCTCGCCGCCCAGGACTGCGTGACTCCCGTGATCGGCGACGCACAGACGCCGTTCTTCGGTGCCCTGATCGGGGAGCGGACCCTGCTGCCCCGGACGCCCATCCGGGCCGTCACACGTTGGCCCAGTGGCTCAAAGACCGCTGATCCACCCGCGCCGCACCGTCTGACGACCCGCGGCATCCACCACCCCCACCCGTCTCCCCCGCCCCATGCCTTGAGGAAGGCCGCCCATGAGTGACCCGTCCCGGCCCACCGCGTCCCCGTCGAGCAGTGAGCTCGACCAGCTTCCCGACCGTGACCGCGAGGAGACCGCCGAGTGGCAGGCCTCCCTCGACGCCGTCATACGCAACGCCGGACCCGATCGGGCGGTGTACCTGATCCGGCGCATGCACGAGTACGCGGCCCGCGCCGGCCTGTCCGTGCCGGGGCTACTCACCACGGACTACGTCAACACCGTCCCGGCGGCCGCGCAGCCAGCGTTCGACGGCGACATCGCCATGGAAACCAGGATCACCGCCCTGAACCGGTGGAACGCCGCGGCCATGGTCACCCGCGGCTCCCGGCTCGGCCTGGGCGGACACATCTCCACCTACGCCTCGGCGGCCTGGCTGTACGAGATCGGCTTCAACCACTTCTTCCGTGGCAAGGAACAGGACGGTTCGGGCGACCAGTTGTTCCTCCAGGGGCACGCCTCGCCGGGCATCTACGCCCGGGTGTTCCTCGAAGGCCGCCTGAGCGAGCAGCAGTTGGACGGCTTCCGGCGCGAGGCCGGCGGTCACGGCCTCCCGTCCTACCCGCACCCCAGGCGCCTGCCGTGGCTGTGGGAGTTCCCGACCGTGTCCATGGGCCTCGGCCCTCTTGGCGCCGTCTACCAGGCACGCTTCAACCGCTATCTGCAGGCCCGCGGCATCAAGGACACCTCCGCCTCCCGCGTGTGGGCGTTCCTCGGCGACGGGGAGACGGACGAGCCGGAGGCCACAGCCGCCCTGACGCTGGCCTCCCGTGAGGGCCTAGACAACCTCACCTTCGTGATCAACTGCAACCTGCAACGCCTCGACGGACCCGTGCGGTCCAACTCCAAGATCGTGCAGGAGCTGGAGGCCCGGTTCCGCGGGGCGGGCTGGAACGTGGTCAAGACCCTGTGGGGCGAGGCCTGGGACCCGCTGCTGGCCCAGGACACCACCGGCGACCTGGTGCGCCGCCTGGGCGAGGAGCCCGACGCCCAGATGCAGACCTTCGCCGCGCGGGACGCCGCCTACATCCGCAAGAACTTCTTCGTCGGAGACGCCCTGTCCGCACTCTCCGCCACCCTGAGCGACGCCCAGGTGGTGGAGCTCTTCGAGGATTCCCGCGGTGGGCACGAGCCGTTGAAGGTGTACGCCGCCTACCGGGCCGCCGTCGAACACCGGGGGGCACCGACGGTGATCCTCGCCCAGACGGTCAAGGGGCACACCCTCGGGTCGGCGTTCGAGTCCCGCAACGCCAACCACCAGATGAAGAAGCTGACCATGGCGCAGTTCCGCGAGCTGCGCGACGTGCTGGATCTGCCCATCCCCGACAGCACCCTCGCCGGTGACGTCGTCCCCTTCTGGCATCCGGGGGAGAACTCGCCTGAGGTCCGGTACCTGCGCGAGCGGCGCGCCGCGCTGGGCGGTCCCGCCCCCGCGCGCCGTGTGATCGCCAAGCCGCTGCCGGAGCCCGCCGCGCAGCCGTTCGAGGCGCTGCTCAAGGGCTTCGGCCACCAGGAGGTCGCCACCACCATGGCGTTGGTCCGCCTGGTGAAGGACCTGATGCGGGACGGCCGCACCGGCGCCCGCTGGGTGCCGATCATCCCTGACGAGGCCCGTACCTTCGGTATGGAGTCGATGTTCCCTACAGCCGGCATCTACTCGCCGCGGGGCCAGACCTACGACCCCGTCGACGCCGACCAGCTGCTGCACTACAAGGAGAGCGAGACCGGGCAGCTCCTCATCGAGGGCATCACCGAAGCCGGTTCCATGGCCGAGTTCACCGCCGCCGCGACCTCGTACGCCACCCACGGCGAGCCGGTGATCCCGTTCTACATCTTCTACGCCATGTTCGGCTTCCAGCGCACCGGCGACCAGTTCTGGGCCCTCGCCGACCAGATGGGCCGCGGGTTCGTCGTCGGCGGCACCGCCGGACGCACCACCATGACTGGCGAAGGTCTCCAGCACGGCGACGGCCACTCGCACCTCCTGGCCGCCACCAACCCGGCGGCCGTCAGCTACGACCCGGCCTTCGCCTTCGAGATCGCGGTCATCGTCCGCGACGGCCTGCGCCGGATGTTCGGGGAGCGGCCCGAGAACGTCTTCTACTACCTCACGGTCTACAACGAGCCGAAGCCCCAGCCGCCCATTCCTGCGTGGCCCGGCATCGAGGAGGGCATCGTCCGCGGCCTGTACCCGTTCCGACCCGGCGCCCCCGCCGGGTCCGGCCCTCGGCTGCAGCTCCTGGCCTCCGGCACCGCCGTCCACTGGGCACTGCGTGCGCAGGAACTGCTCGCCGCCGACTGGAACGTGCGCGCCGACGTGTGGTCGGTGACGTCCTGGACGGAGCTGCGCCGGGACGCGATGGACGCCGACACCGCCCGCACGCGCGGCGAGACACGTGTGCCCTTCGTGACCGAGGCGCTCGCTGGTGCGCCGGGTCCGGTCCTGGCCGTCAGCGACTGGATGCGCCAGGTACCCGACCAGATCGGCCAGTGGATCGAGCAGGACTACTACTCACTGGGGACGGACGGATTCGGCCTGTCCGACACCCGCGAGGACGTACGGCGCTACTTCCGCGTGGACGCCGAATCGATCACCGTGACGGCCCTGGACCGGCTGGCACAGGCCGGACAAGTGGACCCCGACACCGTCGACCGCGCCCGCAAGCACTACGGCCTGGACACCTGAAGGAGCCATACGCCGCCATGACGATTTCCGTGACCCTTCCCGCGCTCGGCGAGTCCGTCACCGAGGGCACCGTGACCCGCTGGCTGAAGCAGCCCGGCGAGCACGTCCAGGAGGACGAACCGCTGCTGGAGGTGTCCACCGACAAGGTGGACACCGAGATCCCCGCTCCCGCCACGGGAGTCTTGCTGACCATCGTCGTCGGCGAGGATGAGACGGTCGAGGTGGGCGCCGAGCTCGCCGTCATCGGCCCGTCCGACGCCGAACCGTCGGCGGCGACCGCGGTCACCGCCGCCCTGGCCGCGCCGGTGACCGCACCGCAGCCCGCCCCCTCATCGGCGCCGGTCGCGCAGCCGCCCGCCGCGGCGCCGATGCCGCACCCCGCCGCCGCCCCGGCCCCGGTACCGCAACCCGCACCCGCCCCGATGCCGGCACCGGCACCGGCACCCGCGGCCGCTCCGGCTCCGCGCCCCATACCAGCAGCGGCTCCGCCGGCGGCTGCCCTGCGCGGGCACACCGCCGCCGTACCCCGGCTGCGCAAGGCCGTCGGCGACAGTCTCAAGCAGGCGCTGCTGGAGCAGGCGCAGCTGACCTCCACCGTCGAGGCCGACGCCACCGGCCTGCTGCGGCTGTGGCGGCGGACAGCGGACGGCTACATGGCCCGCGAGGGCTTCGCCCTGACACCGTTGCCGTTCTTCGTCCTGGCCGCCGCCCAGGCGCTCAAGGCACATCCCGTCATCAACGCCAGGATCGACACGGGCGGCGCGACCATCACGTACTACGACACCGAGAACGTCGGCATCACGGTCGACACCGACCAGGGGCCGGTGACTCCGGTGGTGCGGGGCGCGGGCGATCTGACCGTCAGCGGCATCGCCCGTGCCGTCCACGACCTCACCGACCACGCCCTCGCCGGCCGACTCACGCCCGCGGACGTGGCCGGAGCCACCTTCACGGTCTCCGACACCGGAACACGCGGCGCCCTCTTCGACACCCTCATCGTCCCGCCGCACCAGGCGGCCATCCTGGGCGTGGGAGCCGCGGTCAGACGGCCCGCGGTCGTACAGGACGGCGACGAGGAGTTCATCGGTGTCCGCGAACTGGTCCACCTCTCGCTCTCCTACGACCACCGGCTGGTGGACGGCGCGGACGCCGCCCGCTATCTGACCACCGTGAAGAAGATCGTCGAGGCTGCGGCGTTCGAGGACATACGCTGACGCGACGGCGGTGGCCACGGATACGCCGGACACGACCGCCGACGGTCCGGCAACACACGTCGGCCGGCCCCGGCCGCGGCTCCACCACGGCCCGACACGACGCCACTGCCCTGCGTCTCACCCACGAGGTGACCAGCGCAGATGAGTTGTGTGGCCGAAGACCAAATCTATACGCTCGCAGCTGGGGGTGTTCATGAAAGGCAAGAATCCGGGCTTCCTGTACGGGCGGCAGAGCGAGCGAGCGGTGCTGGACCGGCATCTGGCCAAGGTGCGCGATGGCCACAGCGCGGTGCTCGTGCTGCGCGGTGAGGCCGGTATCGGCAAGTCCGCCCTGCTGGAGTACGTGGCCGAGACCGCCGAGGGCTGCACCGTGGTGCGCGCGGCGGGTGTCGAGGCGGAGATGGAGCTGGCTTTCGGGGGTCTGCACCAGCTGTGCGCGCCCTTCCTGGACCGCCTCGGGCACCTCCCCGATCCGCAGCGGACGGCCCTGGAGACCGCCTTCGGGCTCAGCGCGGGCACTCCCCCGGATCGGTTCCTCGTGGGGCTGGCGGTCCTCAGCCTGCTCGCCGACGTCGCTGAGGAGACGCCACTCATCTGCCTCGTCGACGACGTGCAGTGGCTCGACCGCGTCTCCGCCCAGATCGTCGGGTTCGTCGCCCGGCGTCTGATGGCGGAGCGCGTAGGGCTGATCTTCGCCGTCCGCGAGGCGGACGGGGAACGCGCCCTGCAAGGGCTGCCCGAGCTCACCCTTGGGGGTCTGAGCGAGCCCGATGCCCGCGCCCTGCTGACCGCGGTGCTTCCCGGCCGGTTCGACGAACCGGTCCGCAGCAGGATTCTTGCCGAGGCGCGCGGCAATCCGCTGGCCCTGCTGGAACTGCCCCACAGCACCACCGCGGCCGAACTCGCGGGCGGCTACGCCTCACCGTCGATGGGGCCACTCATCGGCAGGCTCGAGCACAACTTCAGCCTGCGCGTCGAGGAACTGCCCCCGCAGACACGGCGGCTGCTGTTGCTCGCAGCGGCCGAGCCCGTCGGCGATGTCTCACTGCTCCGCCGCGCCACCGACATCCTCGGCGTGTCCATGAGCGAGGCCTCCCCCGCTGTGTCCGCGAACCTGCTGGAAGTACGCACACGGGTCCAGTTCCGGCACCCGTTGGTGCGCTCGGCCGTTTACCGCACGGCGGGACCGGCCGAGCGCCGGGAGGCGCACCGGGCACTGGCCGAGGCCACGGATGCGCGGTCCGACCCCGACCGCCGCGCCTGGCACCTGGCCCGCGCCGCTGCGGAGCCCGACGAGGCCGTGGCGGACGAACTGGCCCAATCGGCCGACCGCGCGCAGGCGCGTGGCGGCATCGCCGCATCGGCGGCCTTCCTGGAACGAGCGGCCGAGCTGACGCCCGATCCCTCCCGCCGCCGCAGCAGAGCGCTGGCGGCGGCCCGGGCCAAGTACCTGGCCGGAGCGTTCGACGCCGCGCTCGAGCTGCTGAACGTGGCCGAAATGGGCGCGCTCGACGATCTGCAACACGCCCAGGCCAGCCTGCTGCGCGGGCAGATCACCTTCGGATCCCGCAGTGCCGGTGCCACCGTGCCGCTGCTGCTCACGGCGGCCCGGGAGTTCGAGCCGCTCGACGCCGGCATCGCGCGCGAAACCTACCGGGACGCGTTCTACGCGGCCCTCACCGCGGGCCGCTTGTCCAGCGGCCCCGGCCTCGAGGAGGTCGCCCGGGCCGCACGCACCGCGCCCCCGACGGCTCACCCCGGACCCACCGACCTCTTCCTCGACGGCCTGGCCCTGGCCACCACGGACGGCTACGCGGCGGGCGCCCCGATACTGCGCCGCGCACTGAACACGCTGCGGTTCGGCGGCTTCACAGTGGAACAGTCACTGGGCTGGCTCCCGTTCGCCTGCCGCATGGCCCACAACGTGTGGGACTTCGACAGCTGGAGCACCCTGTCGGCCAAGCTCGTCCGTCTGGCACGGGAGACGGGAACGCTGTCCGTGCTCCCCTCGGCGCTCCTGCTGCGGCTGGCGAACCGGGTCTTCGCCGGTGATCTGGACGACGCGGACTCGCTCGCCGCGGAAGCGGTGACAATCGGCGAGGCCACCGGCAGCCACTTCCTCGCACACTACGGGGCGTTGGTGATCGAACCCTGGCGTGGCCGCGAGACCGAGACGCTGCGGGCGATCGGGACGATCACCGGCGACCGGACCCTCAGCGGCGAGGGAAAGGCGCTCACAGCTCCCCAGTGGGCGCTGGCCGTGCTGTACAACGGCCTCGGGCGTTACGAGGAAGCCTGCGACGCCGCCGCCAAGGGCTGCGAGTACCCGCAGGAGCTGGGGCTCGCCCTCTCCTCCCTGGTCGAGCTGGTGGAGGCGGCGACCCGCAGCGGGCAGCGGGACCTCGCTGTCGAGGCCGCCGACCGCCTCGCGACCATCTGCCAGGCCAGTGGCACGGCCTGGGCGACGGGCACCTCCGCGGTGGCGCGTGCCCTGATCAGTGAGGGGGACACGGCCGACGCCCTGTACCGGGAGGCGATCGCCCGGCTTGAGAGCACCCCGGTGCGGACGGCGCTCGCGCGCACCCGGCTGCTGTACGGCGAGTGGCTAAGCCGCGAGAACCGCCGCGCCGAGGCCCGGGATCAGCTGGCCCGCGCCCACGAGATCCTCGACCGGGCGGGCGCGGAGGCCTTCGCCGAGCGCGCCCGCCAGGAGCTGGAAGCCGCCGGGGAGACGGTGCGCAGGCGCGCCACCGGCACCGATGCGGCGCTCACGCCCCAGGAGGCCCAGATTGCCCGGCTGGCCGGCGAAGGGCTGACCAACCTCGAGATCGGCGCGCAGCTGTTCCTCAGCCCGCACACCATCGAGTGGCATCTGCGGAAGGTGTTCACGAAGCTCGGGATCCGATCCCGCAAACAGTTGGGCGCCGTGCTGCCGGGCGTGGCGGCGAGTCCCGCCTGACCCCCTGGGGGCGGCGCAGTCGGCCAGGCGATCCGCGTGCCGCGCCGCGCCCCGTCGGGAGCCCACGCGGGCCGCACAGACGGCCTCCCCACCACGCGGTGCGCCCACGGAACTCCTCGGACCACGGCCCGTGGCTCCGGGCTGTCCATGGCCGGTCCTGTCGAGGCCCAGTCCCGTCGAGGTCCAAACCCGGCCAGGAGCCCGAGGCGTGCAGGGCCAGGGGGTGGCCGGCCCCAGGGGCGTGCGGGGCCAGGGGGTGGGAGGCCCTGGCCACGTGGCGGCCACGGTACGACCACGGGGTGCCCCACGGTCTATCAGGGGCGCGGCAGTGCCCTTGTCGGCGCGAAGTTGGTGTCGGTGGCGAGGGAAGCCGCCGATCCCCAGCCAACAGAGGAGCCGATCGTGGACACATCTGTGATCGCAACCCGGCAGAGTCCGCAGTCGGTGATGGTGACCATCACTGCCGCGCCCGTGGAACTCAACGACGCGGTCTTCGTGTTCGGCCGCGTCCGGCCAGGACTGCTCAAGATCGCCAACCGGATCCTCCGAGATCCCGGCGAAGCCGAGGACGTCATCCAGGAGGCGTGGCTGCGCTGGCAGGGCACGGACCGCACCGTCGTCGCCGACCCCGGTGCGCTGCTCCGCACGACGACCGTCCGGCTCGCCATCAACGTGCTGCAGTCGGCACGCAGACGCCGCGAGTCCAGTGCCACCCCCTGGCTGCCGGAGTCCACGGACACCGGGATGACACCGGAGGCCCTGGCCGAACGCCAGGACTCGGTGGAACATGCCGTCCTGCTGCTTCTGCAGACCCTGACCCCCAACCAGCGCGCGGCGTACGTGCTGCGCGAGGCGTTCGGCTATTCCTACGACCAGATCGGCGACCTGCTCCGCCTGTCCGTGGCGAACGCACGGCAGCAGGTCTCCCGCGCGCAGGACCGACTGAACAACCGGCGGCACCGGCAGCACGTGGACGCGGCCACCCATCGGCGGCTCGTTCAGGCGATCTTCGTCGCCGCCCGCACCGGAGACCTCGACCGCCTGGAGCACGTGCTGACCGGCCAGGACGCGCCGTACTCCGGCGAGGGGACGGCCGCGCGCGACGGCGCGCCTTCCTACCGGGCCACCGCATGACCGGCACGTCGCACGAGGACGTGGTGTGCGAGGTGCGCACCGGCCCTGCCGACGATCGCACGCAGTCCTGCGCGACCGACCGGTGGGACGCCCTCGACCGCCTCCACCGCCGCGTCCAGGGGACGGTGGAACGGCGGCTGCGCGAGGAGACCGGGTTCGGGTTGAGTGAAGTACTGGCCCTGCGTTACGTGGGAAGGAGCTCCGCCGCGGACGCCGGCGCCGAACCCATGCGGCTCGGGGATGTGGCCAACGGGCTCGGCCTGAGTCAGTCCGCCACGAGCAGGTTGATGGCACGCCTGCGCCGACAGGGCCTGATCATCTCGAGCGCCGTCGACCACGACCGGCGCGGCGTGCAGGTGCTGCTGACCCCGGCGGGGCACGCCGCGCTGCGCCGTACCGCGTCCCGCTACGAACAGGTCGTCCGGGACGCGGTCCGCGATCTCGGCTCCCAGGAGGCGGATCCCCTCCTGTGGCATTTCCTCATCGGCGAGAGCGACGCCCGCACGGTCATCCGTTGAGGAAGTCGCGCACGACCGCCGTGAACTTCTCGGGACGCTCGATGTGCCCGAGATGGTCGGTCTCCTGCAGGATCACCAGCCGGGCGTCGGGAAGGAGCTGGTGCATCATGTGCGCCCAGCGCGGCCCGCAGATGAAGTCGTCCCCGCCGACCAGGACCAGGGTCGGAACGGTGAGCCGGGGTAGTTCCTCGCGGACGTCGAACGGGGGCTCCACCCCCCAGGCCGGTGCCGCGAACATCCGCAGGGATGCCCGCCCCGCGGCGAACTCCTCCTCGCGGCCCCAGTAGTCGTGGAAGTAGGCGGGCGAGATGGTGCGCAGCACCTTCGTCGCGCCCTCGTCGTCGGACCGGTCGAGTCGCGTGGTGAGACCCGCGACGTAGGTGGCCACTTCCGGCCGCTCGTCGGCGTGCCGCTGGACGAAGCTCTGCATGTTGGCCACGGCGGCCGCCCAGAACTCCTCTCCCGTCATCAGTGAGGTGTCGTACAGGATGAGGGACGCCAGGTGCTCGGGGTGGTCGAGGGCGTAGCGCTGCGCGACGAAGCCGCCGTGGGAGTGGCCCAGTAGGGCCACCTTGGCGCGGCCCAGGTGCTCGATCACCGCGTGCAGGAAGTGGGTGTAGGTGGCGAGGGTGTAGTCGCGTGGGTCGGCCAGCCGGCCGGACTCGCCCGTGCCGACCGGCTCGAGGTAGACGACGGTCATGCTGCGCTCCAGCTCGGGCATGCGCAGGTACTCCCAGCCGATGCCCGGCCCTCCGGAGTGGGCGACGCACACCGGGCCGGTTCCGGCGACGTGGTAGCGCTGGTCGACGGCGGCCCTGCCGTGCTGGACGACGAGGGTGTGGGTGCCCGGGGAGAGGGGGTCCCGGGGATCGACGGCTGGGCTGGGTAGGGGCCTCGGGCCCTGTGTGGCGTTCACAACTCACAGATGGTGCGACGGCCCGGAGCCCCGCTCAAGACATTGAGTCTGTTGTCACACTGTATTTCACACCGTTGCTCTCCGCCATGGAATGTCACAGGAACTCCCAGCGGACGGTCAGATACATGAGAGGCATCCGCGACGAGTAAGGAGACGCTGCCATGAGTTGGCGCGAGAGAGCGGCCTGCCGGGATGTCGACCCCGACCTGTTCTTCCCCATCGGCACCGCGGGTCTGACGCTGGTCCAGATCGACGAGGCGAAGGCCGTGTGCGCCCGGTGCCCCGTGCGGGAGCGGTGTCTGCAGTGGGCGCTGGACGTCGGGCAGGTCGAGGGCATCTGGGGCGGCACGACGGAGAGCGAGCGCCGCGCGACGCGACGACGCTCGGCACGTAAGGACGTCAAGCGGATCGGCGCAGGCATCCTGACCCGGACAACCCCGGCATGATCCTGTCCTACGGTCATGTCACACCTTCACCACTTTCTCGGTCCCTTCTGATGAGGGCAACGAAACCCGGTGCGGCAGCTCGTCGCCATGCACCGTTTCGTTGCGCAGACCCGGCCGCAAGGCGCTCCCGGTGATGTGTTGATGGTGGTAATGACATGAGCGACGCAATCGAACCGGTCACTACGGCGGGCAGCCGCAGCGGTGACAAAATCGCCGACTGGGCGAGAACACGGATGGGCATCGGGCCTACTACCACGACCGGCACTCGCAGGGCCCGTCCGGAGCACTGGTCGTTCCTGCTGGGCGAGATCTGTCTCTACAGCTTCGTCGTCCTGCTCGTCACCGGCGTGTATCTGACGTTCTACTTCCACCCGTCGTCGAACGAGGTCGTCTACGACGGCAGTTACGCTCCGCTGCGCGGCCAGTTCGTGTCCGAGGCGTTCGACTCGACGATGCACATCTCCTTCGACGTACGCGGCGGCCTGCTCATCCGTCAGGCCCACCACTGGGCGGCACTGATCTTCGTCGCCTCCCTGCTGGCCCACCTGATGCGCGTGTTCTTCACCGGCGCCTTCCGCAAGCCTCGCGAGCTGAACTGGGCGGCCGGTTTCGCCCTGCTCGTCCTCGGCATGTTCGGTGGTCTGACCGGCTACGACCTCCCCGGCGACCTCCTGTCGGGAACCGGGCTCGCCGTGGTGAACGGGACACTTTTGTCGGTACCGATCGTCGGTACCTACCTGTCGATGTTCCTGTTCGGCGGCGAGTTCCCCGGGCACGACCTGGTGCCCCGCTTCCACGTGATCCACGTCCTGGTCATTCCGGCGCTGATGCTGGCGCTCGTCGCCTTCCGCGCCTTCCTCGGGCACCGGCACCGACACACCCAGTACCCGGGACCAGGCCGTACGGAGCGAAACGTGGTCGGCCTGCCGATGCAGGTGTACGTGGTCAAGGCGGCTGGCTATTTCAGCATGGTCGCCGGGGTCGTATTCACCATCGCCGCGATCGCCCAGATCAACCCCGTCTGGGAGTTCGGCCCCTATCGCGCCGATCAGGTCTCCGCGGGATCCCAGCCCGACTGGTACATGGGCATCGCAGACGGGCTGCTGCGTGTCATGCCCGGGTGGGAGGTGAACTTCTGGGGCCACACCCTGGCCCTGGACAATCTGATCCCTCTCCTCGCCGGCTTCGGCTTCTTCCTCATCATGGGCGCCTACCCGTTCATCGAGGCCTGGGTCACCGACGACGACCGCGAACACCACCTGCCGGAACGGCCACGCAACCGGCCCGTGCGCACGGCGTTCGGCGTGGCATGGCTCGGCGTCTACCTGGTGGCACTGCTCGGAGCCGCGAACGACATCATCGCCGTGACCTTCCACATGTCGGTCAACACGGTCACCTGGACGGTCCGCATCGCCCTGTTCGTCGTACCGGTCGTCCTCTTCCGCGTGACCAAGCGCATCGCCCTGGGTCTGCAACGCCGCGATCGCGACAAGGTCCTGCACGGCCGCGAGACAGGCGTCATCAAGCGCCTGCCGCACGGCGAGTACGTAGAGGTGCACCAGCCCCTCGACCCCTACCAACTCCATGCCCTCACGGCGCACGAGCAGTACCGGCCCCTCGACCCGGGACAACGCGACGCAGACGGCCACGCGAGCGGCAAGGCGCGACGGCTGCGCGCGCGGCTCAGCCGCGGCTTCTACGGCGAGGGGACACAGATCCTCAAGCCCACCGTCCAGAAGTACAGGGAAATCACCGGCACACATCACTCCACCAGCAAAAGGGACTAAAAGAAATAAAGTGTCACAGCTGCGACACGCACACGGTCCTTGAAGGTGACAGCACACCGTTTCCCGAAAGGGCCTCCCATGAACCGCAGTTCCACCTACCAGCGGGTCCGCACCCCGCTCTCCCTCCTGGCCACTGCCTCCGTCGCCACCGCCCTCATCGCCACGGCAGTCGCCCCCGCCCACGCGGACAGAACCACGTCCGCACCGGACAGCGAGAAGAAGCCCACGGTGGTACTCGTGCACGGCGCGTTCGCCGATTCCACCAGCTGGAACGGCGTCATCAGGAGGCTGAGGCACGAGGGCTACCCCGTCGTCGCCGCGGCCAACCCTCTGCGCGGGCTGAACAACGACACCTCCTACCTCAAAGAGGTCCTGGCCGGCATCGACGGCCCGGTGGTCCTGGCCGGACACTCCTATGGCGGATCGGTGATCAGCAACGCCGCCCACGACGCCGACAACGTCAAGGCCCTGGTGTTCGTCGCCGCCTTCCTCCCCGAAAAGGGAGAGAGCGCCGTCGAGTTGTCGGGCAAGTTCCCCGGCAGCACCCTCGGCGATGCTCTGCACTCCGTGCCGGTCACCCTGCCGGACGGCTCCCGCGATGCGGACCTGACGATCGAACCGAGCAAGTTCCACCAGCAGTTCGCCGCTGACGTCCCCCGCAACACCACGGACCTCATGTCCGTCACACAGCGCCCGATCACCAACGCCGCCTTGGCGGACGACGCCTCCGAGCCCGGCTGGAAGAACATCCCGTCCTGGGCCGTGGTCGCCACCCAGGACCGCAACATCCCGGCGCAGACCCAGATCTTCATGGCAGAGCGCGCACACGCCCACATCACGCGCGTACGGGCATCGCACGCCGTGAGTGTCTCCCACCCCGCCGACGTCGCCGGGGTGATCGAGGCAGCCGCCCGGACCGTGCGCTGACCCACCGGTGCCGCGGGTCAGGGGGCGTCCTGGCACCGCCCCCTGACCCCCGCACAC
>NZ_JBEOWS010000199.1:0-18260 GCF_040296125.1 Streptomyces sp. NPDC002265
TTCCCCTCCCCCACGCTCTTCCTATCTGCCTTTCGCGCGTGTTCCACGAACATGGCGCCGGGCCCCCCGGGGGGAGCCCGGCGCCTTCGTGGTGTCCGCGGGACCCGGTCAGATCCCCTGCCACTGCGGCTTGTCGGCGTAGGTCTGCCGGAAGTAGGGCGCGAGCTTCAGCTTCGAGGCCGCGGCCTCGTCGACGACGACCGTGGCGTGCGGGTGGAGCTGGAGTGCCGAGGCCGGGCACACCGCCGCCACCGGTCCCTCCACGGTCGCGGCGACCGCGTCCGCCTTGCCCTCGCCGGTGGCGAGCAGCACCAGGTGCCGTGCCTCCAGGATGGTGCCGATGCCCTGGGTGATGACGTGGTGGGGCACCTGCTCGATGTCGCCGTCGAAGAAACGCGCGTTGTCCACGCGGGTCTGCTGGGTCAGCGTCTTGATGCGGGTGCGCGAGGCGAGCGAGGAGCAGGGCTCGTTGAACCCGATGTGCCCGTCGGTCCCGATCCCGAGCAGCTGGAGGTCCACACCGCCGGCCTCGGCCAGCGAGCGGTCGTAGGCCGCACAGGCCGCCGGGATGTCCTCGGCCGTGCCGTCGGGCCCCAGGAACGCCGGCATCCCGACGCCGAGCGGCTCCAGCACCTCGCGGCGCAGCACCGAGCGGTAGGACTCCGGGTGGTCGGCGGGCAGCCCCACGTACTCGTCGAGCTGGGCGATGCGCGCCCGCGAGACGTCCACGGCGCCGGAGCGCACCTTCGCCGTCAACGCCTGGTAGACGGGCAGCGGGGTCGAGCCGGTGGCCACGCCGAGCAACGCGTCGGGCTTGCGCCGCAGCAGCCGCGCCATGGATTCGGCGATGAGCTCGCCGCCCGATTCGGCGTCCGGAACGATGACAACTTCCACGCTGGGCCTGCCGTTCTGGAGAGAGCTGGAGAAGGGGCTGGAAGGGCTATGTGGTTTAGACCAATCTAACAGAGCGGGGCCTTGCCTCCCAGGCGACAGGGAGCCCGGCCATTGTCACTTCGGCGCCAGGCGGACGCCGTTCGACGACGCCGTTCGGTGCGGCCGTGACGGCGTACGGCGCGCGGTGCGGATCCGCCGACGCGCCGGGTCCGGTCGCCCGGTGTACCGCGGCGGTGGCCCAGAGTGTGTCCCGGCGGCCGGGGGAGGGGTGAGCCGGGAGGAACCGGAGGCAGTCGCGGAAATTGCCGTGAACATCTGGTCCCGCGGGTGACCCCGGCGGGCTAGGCTGCGTGGCGTCGGCTGTGAATCGCCGTCAACAAGCGGTCTCCTACGCATGGACAGGCCAAGTGGTCTAGTCCAGAATGCTGGAGACGGACGACAACATAACGAGCCTCCGTTCTCCCCGCACAGGAGAGCGGACCGAGGATCCGGTGCTCTCTGCCCTGACTGCCCCGGCTCCTCATCCTTCGGCCGAACGGGACCGCACACCCCGCGGCCGAATATTGCTCCGGGCTGCGGTGCCGGCGGAGGGCTGAGGGTCCCTCCCAGGCGCCGCGGCCCGCGGGTGTTCCTGGACCGGTACAGACCGGCTGTTTCAGGGCTGGTCAGACCGGCGGGTACGCTCGCACACGTGCCCTCCATGAACGAACTCGTACGCCAGCACACGGCCCTCGACGACTCCGACCTCGAGTGGCTCCACCTGCTGGTCTCGGAGTGGCAGCTGCTCTCCGACCTCTCCTTCGCCGACCTGGTCCTGTGGGTGCCCACCCGCGACGGCGCCCGGTACGTCTCCGTCGCCCAGATGCGGCCCAACACCGGCCCCACCTCCTACCAGGACGACATGGTCGGCCACCTCGTCCCGCGCGGGCGCCGGCCCATGCTGGACGCGGCCCTGGACGAGGGCCGGATCGTGCGCGAGGGCGACCCGGAGTGGCGCGAGGAGGTCCCGGTCCGGGTCGAGTCGATCCCCGTACGGCGCGAGGGGCGCGTCCTCGGCGTGATCGCCCGCAACACCAACCTGCTCACCGTGCGCACCCCGAGCCGCCTGGAGCTCACCTACCTCCAGAGCGCCTCCGACCTGGCGCAGATGATCGCCGCGGGCTCCTTCCCGTTCCCCGGGCAGCAGGTCGACATGGACGCCTCGCCGCGTGTCGGCGACGGTCTGATCCGCCTCGACGCGGACGGCATCGTGCAGTACTCGTCCCCCAACGGGCTCTCCGCCTACCACCGGCTGGGTCTCGCCTCGGACCTCGTCGGCCAGCACCTGGGCCAGCTCACCGCCGAACTCGCCCCGACCCGGGGCCCGGTGGACGAGGCGCTGGCCAAGGTCGCCAGCGGCTGGGCGCCGCGCGAGTTCGAGATCGAGGCCAACGACGGCGTGATCCAGTTCCGCGCGATCCCGCTCAAGCCCAAGGGCACCCGCATCGGTTCGCTGGTGCTGCTGCGTGACGTCACCGAACTGCGCCGCCGCGAGCGGGAATTGATCACCAAGGACGCGACCATCCGGGAGATCCACCACCGGGTGAAGAACAATCTCCAGACGGTGGCGGCGCTGCTGCGCCTGCAGGCCCGGCGCATCGACTCCGAGCGCGGGCGCGAGGCGCTGGAGGAGGCCGTGCGCCGGGTGGGCTCGATCGCGATCGTGCACGAGACGCTCTCCCAGAACCTCGACGAACGGGTGGAGTTCGACGAGATCGCCGACCGTGTCCTCGCGATGGTCGCGGAGATCTCTCCGGGCAAGGTCACCGGCCGGCGCACCGGCCGCTTCGGCATCCTGGACGCGGAGGTCGCCACCCCGCTGTCGATGGTGCTGACGGAAATCCTCCAGAACGCCCTCGAACACGGCTTCCGCGAGGGCGACACCGGCACGGTCGAGGTCTCCGCGGTCCGCGGCGGGACGACGAAGGAGGGCCGGCTGCTGGTCACCGTCCAGGACGACGGCGTCGGTCTGCCCGAGGGCTTCGACCCGCACCGCTCGGGCAACCTCGGCCTCCAGATCGTACGGACGCTGGTGGAGGGGGAGTTGGGGGGTGCCTTCGACATGGTCCGGGCACCGGAGCGCGGCACCCAGGTGATCCTGGACATCCCGGTCAGCGCACAGAAGTAGGCGCGGTGGCCGCCGCGCCCTTCGCCCGAACGGCCCCGGACAGCATTGAGCCCCGGACCACTGGGTGATCCGGGGCTGAAGCTCGTTGCTGCTTTTTACTGCTAAGCGCATCGGGGGTACTGCGCGCTGCGGCTCGGGGGCGGGAGTTGCGTACTCGCTGTACGCGCCGCCAAGCTCAGGCTGTTAGCGGGGTGGGTGTGGTCAGGCGGAGGCCTGACGAGCCCGGTTGCGGGCGGCGCGGCGCTTCATCGCGCGACGCTCGTCCTCGCTGAGACCACCCCAGACGCCGGAGTCCTGGCCGGACTCGAGCGCCCACTGCAGACACTGCTCGATAACGGGGCAGCGACGGCAGACGGCCTTGGCTTCCTCGATCTGCAGCAGCGCAGGACCGGTGTTGCCGATGGGGAAGAAGAGCTCGGGGTCTTCCTCGCGGCAAACGGCGTTGTGACGCCAGTCCATGGCTGCTACCTCTCCTTGGTATTACATGCAAGTTGCTTGTGAATGTGAACGCTTTCACGAATCCCTCAACAAGTGAAGGGCCGCCCGCCAGGTTCTCTGGCGTGGTCCTTGTGCGTTGAGGGGTTCCGGTGATCTGTGGAGGCCGGTCTTGCGGGCCGTCCCGATCGCCAGGAAGAGACTCGCAAACCTCGACGGCGGATACAACCCCTTCTGGAAAGTTTTTTTTGATTCCTCGGTGTCGACTAGGTCACAGCCGTACTTCCATGGGGTGGATCCTGGCCTAAACGTTCGAGTGAAAGGACTTTGGCCCGTTCCGCTCACACAATCACACGCAGTGCACGGCGAACGCCTGTGAACGTCACGCTCGTACGCAGTCCGAGGTGGTCGCCGTCCATCTGGAGGGGCAGTGGCACCTTCGAATGCAAGGTGAACTGGTCAAGGTCGTGCAGTGAGGTCGCATGCCTGCCATGGGGTCCCCGCTCCGGGGACGAAGTGAGCAACTGCGTGCCATACCGGGCAACCGCGGCCGTGGACAGGCGGCTGAGACCGAGTACGTCGAGCCCCTTATCGAACGAGGCCTTAGGCGACGTGTACATGGGGCGATTGCCGAGATACGTCCAGGGGGACGTGTTCGAGACTATGGCGACCACCAGATCGGTGACCGCGTCCTCGCCGGGCCGCTCCACCGCGATCGTGCCGCGCCGCCGGTGCTGCTCACCGAGGAACTGCCGGACGACCTGACGCACGTACAGCGCGTGCGTCGACTTCCTGCCCTGCTCGCGCTGCTGCTCGACCCGGCCGACCACGCCCGCGTCGAAACCCAGGCCCGCGTTGAAGGTGAACCAGCGGGACGGGACGGACTCGTCGTCGGTGCCGGGCGTACCCGAGGTGAGACCGAGACCGACCGTGCGCTCGCGGCCCTCGCGCAGGGCGTCCAGCAGGGCGCCGGTCGCCTCGACGGCGTCGTTCGGCAGCCCCAGGGCGCGGGCGAAGACGTTCGTGGAGCCGCCGGGGACCACGGCGAGGCCGGGCAGCCGGTCCGGGTCCGGGCCGGAGTGCAGCAGACCGTTGACGACCTCGTTGACCGTGCCGTCGCCGCCCAGCGCCACGACCAGCTCGACGTCGTCGCTCTCGGCCGCCTCGCGGCCCAGGTCGCGCGCGTGCCCCCGGTACTCGGTGGTGGCCACCTCGAGCTTCATCTCGCTCGCGAGCGCGTGGATCAGCACATCGCGCGTACGTGCGCTTGTGGTGGTTGCCGCCGGATTGACCACGAGAAGTGCACGCATGGGGTGCAGCGTACCTACTGGGTGGTACCCGGCCCAGACCGAGGTAGGGATCCGGTAAGAGACGGGGACGTGAGGCTCGACACGGAAGGCCTGGCTGACCGGGCTACCCTTCTCGGGTGAGCAGCCAGAGCCCCTCCAGTTCCGAGACCGAGATCACGCCGGAGAACGCCGGCCCCCGCCCGCGGCGGCTGACGTACGCCGCCGCGCTCTCCGCCCTCGAAGGACTCGCGCTGCTCGTCGGAGGCGTGTGGATCCTGGTGCTCGGGCTCACCGGCGACTCGGCCGACCGCACCCAGGGGGTGACCGGCGGGGCGACGCTGATCGCGCTCTCCCTGCTGCCGCTGCTCGCCGCCCGCGGCCTGCTCGGCCGGCGCAGCTGGAGCCGGGGCCCCGCCCTCATCACGCAGATCATGGCCCTGCCCGTGGCCTACACCCTGCTCCAGGCCGACAGCGCGGCGATCCCGGCCGGTATCGCGCTGGCGATCGCGGCCGTCGCCTCGCTCGTACTGCTCGTCAACGCGGAGACGACCCGGGCCCTCGGGATCCGGGGGCCCGGAAACGCGCGGCAGCAGGACGAGCCGAAGTAGCCGCTACTCCTCCACGAGCAGCTTCTCCCGCAGCTGCGCCAGGGTGCGCGCCAGCAGCCGGGAGACATGCATCTGGGAGATGCCGACCTCCTGCGCGATCTGCGACTGGGTCATGTTGCCGAAGAACCGCAGCAGCAGGATCCGCTTCTCGCGCGGCGGGAGGTCCTCCAGGAGCGGCTTGAGCGACTCCCGGTACTCCACGCCCTCCAGCGCCTCGTCCTCCGCGCCGAGGGTGTCGGCGACCGCCGGGGACTCGTCGTCGGTGTCGGGGACGTCCAGGGACAGCGTGGAGTACGCGTTCGCGGACTCCAGGCCCTCCAGGACCTCCTCCTCCGAGATGGCCAGCTTCTCGGCGAGCTCGTGCACCGTCGGCGAGCGGCCGTGCTGCTGCGAGAGCTCCGCGGTCGCCGTGGTGAGGGCGAGGCGCAGCTCCTGGAGCCGGCGGGGCACGCGCACCGCCCAGCCCTTGTCGCGGAAGTGCCGCTTGATCTCGCCGACGACCGTGGGCGTCGCGTACGTCGAGAACTCGACACCGCGCTCCGGGTCGAAGCGGTCGACCGACTTGATCAGGCCGATGGTGGCGACCTGGGTGAGGTCGTCGAGCGGCTCGCCGCGGTTGCGGAAGCGCCGCGCGAGATGCTCGACGAGCGGCAGATGCATGCGGACCAGCCGGTTGCGCAGCTCCGCGTACTCGGCGCTGCCCTCCTTGAGCTGGCGCAGCTCGACGAACAGGGCCCGTGCTCCGCTGCGGTCCTGTGGGTCGTGCTGCGTGGCCTGCGGCGCGCTCTGCGCGTCCGGCTTCTCGTCTCGCTCGTGCTCGCTCATCGTCCCGCCCGTTGCCCTTCCCCGAGCTCTCGCCTCGGCCCGGCCGGGCAAGCCCCCGGACCGCCGCTCCCGAGGCGCGCTCTGCACGGCACCTTCCCGATCCCGCTGCCCGTCGTCGTCCGGGAGACCCTCCTCCGAGGTGTGTTCCTCCGGATGCGGCCGGGCCGGCTCGGGGATTCCGTCGATGCCGTCCGCCATGCGCCGGGAGCCGTCCAGGTCGGTGTTCTCGGGCGGCAGCCCCCGTGCGCCGCGCTCTTCGTCCCGCACCGGCCCGTCCCCGTTCCTCACGCCGGCCCGGGTCCCGCGCCGCGCTGTTTGTAGAGGCTGATCGACACGGTCTTGTCGTCGTCCACGGCGGAGGAGACCTTGCCCGCGAGGGCGGACAGCACGGTCCAGGCGAAGGTGTCCCGTGACGGAGCGTGACCATCGGTGGTCGGCGCGGAGACGGTCACTTCGAGCGAGTCGTCGACGAGTCGGAAGACGCAGCTGAGCACGGAGCCCGGCACGGCCTGCTGGAGCAGGATCGCGCAGGCCTCGTCCACGGCGATGCGCAGGTCCTCGATCTCGTCCAGGGTGAAGTCCAAACGGGCCGCGAGGCCGGCCGTGGCCGTCCGCAGCACCGACAGGTAGGCACCCGCAGCCGGCAGCCGGACTTCCACGAAGTCCTGGGTCGCGGGCTCGCCTGCGATCTGGGACACCCTCACCTCCAAGGTGGTACAAGCTATTCGGGGCCGAGGGTCGCCCCCCGGGGTGACACGAAGTGTGGTTCAGCGGTGACGCTACCGCGCGCCCGACTTTGCTGTCCCCCGGACCCCAACCCCTTGCTGTCACTCATAGTAAACCTACGGATACGCTCCGTGGCTAGGGGTTTGCGGGCCCAAATGGGAAGAGCGCGCGCCGGGTTGACGTACCCAGACGTCAGACGGTCGAACCGTACCCGTCGGACGGTCTCGCGGGCGCCCGTCCGGGGTCACACGAGGACGTGATCCACGAAGCACCAGCGCCAGTCCTCACCCGGCTCGAAGGTCCGCATCACCGGGTGGCCGGAGTCCACGTGATGTCCTGTGGCGTGCCGCCCCGGCGACGAGTCGCAGCAGCCGACGTGGCCGCACGTCAGGCACAGGCGCAGCTGCACCGGGTGTGTGCCGGCCGCCAGGCACTCCGAACACGTGACGGTGAGTGCCTCGGGTTCCGGGTGCGGGAGTGCGTCCGAGTGCGTGCACTGTTTCATGATTGCCAGATTACGACGGCCGCACGGTCGGCGGCGCGGAAAACGAGGGCGGGCGAGGATCATGGACGTGATGCCACTGCTGTTGCTGGTGGCGGGGAGTGCCGCGATCGCCGCGGCGGCCCGGCGCACCCCGGTGCCGGCGCCGCTGCTGCTGGTCGCGGTCGGCCTGCTGGTGTCGTACCTGCCGGGGGTGCCGGACTACACCCTCGACCCGGACGTCGTCCTGCCGCTGCTGCTGCCCCCGCTGCTGTACACGTCGGCCACCGACAGCTCCTACCTCGACCTGCGCGCCCAGCTGCGGCCCGTGGCGCTGCTGTCGGTCGGGTACGTGCTCTTCGCGACCTTCGTGGTCGGCTGGGCGGTGTACCGGCTCGTACCGGGGATGCCGCTGACGGCGGCGCTGGTGCTGGGCGCGGTGGTGGCGCCGCCGGACGCGGTCGCGGCCACGGCGGTGGCCCGCCGGGTCGGGCTTCCCTCCCGGATCACCACGATCCTCCAGGGCGAGTCGCTCCTCAACGACGCCACCGCCATCACCGCCTACAAGGTGGCCCTCGCGGCCGCCGTCGGCGAGGGCGCCACCTGGGCCGGCGGTGTCGGCGAGTTCCTGGTCGCGGCGGTCGGCGGCGTCGGGGTCGGCCTGGTCCTGATGGCGCCGCTGCACTGGCTGCGCACGCACCTGACGGAACCCCTCCTCCAGAACACGCTGTCCCTGCTGATCCCGTTCGTCGCCTACGCGGTCGCCGAGCAGTTCCATGCCTCCGGGGTCCTCGCCGTGGTCGTCGTCGCCCTCTATCTGGGACACCGCGCGTGGGAGGTCGACTTCGCCACCCGGCTCCAGGAGGAGGCGGTGTGGAAGATGGTCGCCTTCGTCCTGGAGTCGGCGGTCTTCGCGCTGATCGGCCTCCAGCTGCCCGTCGTCGTGCGCGGACTCGGCGCGGACGAGGGCGCCGACGCCGCCGGGTACGCGGTGGTCCTCTTCCTGGTGGTCGTCGCGGCCCGGTTCGTGTGGGTGTACCCGGCGGCCTTCCTGCCGCGACTGCTGTCGGCGCGGATCCGGGAACGCGAGGAGAACCCCACCTGGAAGGGGGCGATGATCACCTCCTGGGCCGGGATGCGCGGCGTGGTCTCCCTGGCCATCGCCTTCTCGATCCCGATGACCGTGCACGGCGGCGCGCCCTTCCCGCAGCGCAACATGATCCTCTTCCTGACCTTCACCACCGTCATCGGCACCCTGGTGGTGCAGGGGCTGACCCTGCCCCCGCTGATCCGGCTGCTGAAGCTCCCCACGCCCGACCCGCAGGCCGCCACCCTCGCCGAGGCCAACGCACAGGCGCAGGCCTCCCGTGCCGCCGAACGGCACCTGGAGGAACTCCTCGCCGACGAGCGCAACGCGCTCCCGCCCCCGCTCGCCGACCGTCTGCGCATGGTCCTGGAGCGCCGCCGCAACGCCGTCTGGGAACGGCTCGGCCAGGTCAACGCAATCACCGGCGAGACCGTCGACGACACCTACCGCCGGCTGTCGAGGGAGATGATCGGCACCGAGCGCGAGGTCTTCGTGAAGCTGCGCGACGGCCGCTACATCGACGACGAGATGCTGCGCATCCTGCTGCGCCGGCTGGACCTGGAGGAGGCGGCGGCCTACCGGGAGGCGGCGTGAGCAGCCGTCCGCGACCGGCGGGAGCGGGTGTGCGCGACGCACGGGGGCCTCGGCCGGCCGCCCGTGAGGGGCGTGCGCCCACGGGTCACGGGCGGCCGGTGATCACCGCCGCGAGGGTGCTTCCCGGCGCCAGCCGGCCCTCGTCGGCGAGGGCGACAAGTCCGTACAGCAACTTGGCGACATAGAGACGCTCGACGGGCAGCCCGTGGCGCTGTTCGAAGTCCGCCGCGAAGGCGTCGAGTTCGGGGGTGGTGCGGGCGTAGCCGCCGAAGTGGAAGCGGTCGTCGAGGGACCAGTCGCCGCGGCGGCCGCCGAACGCCCGCTCCTGGAGCACCCGTGTCTCGGCGGTCAGGAAGCCGCCCTTGAGCACCGGTATGCCCAGGGCGCGCTGGCCGGGGGCGAGCCCGGCGGCCAGACCGGCCAGGGTGCCGCCGGTGCCGCAGGCGACGGCGACCACGTCGGCGAGGCCGCTCAGCTCGCCGCCGAGGGAGACGCAGCCCCGGACCGCCTCGGCGTTGCTGCCGCCCTCGGGGACGACAAGGGCGTCCTCGGCGTGGACCGCCCGCAGGATCGCGGCCAGGGTCCGCGGCTCGGCCTTCGCGCGGTACGTCGACCTGTCGACGAAGTGCAGCCGCATCCCGTCGGCCGCACAGCGGGCCAGACAGGGGTTGAGGGGACGGTCGGCCAGCTCCTGCCCCCGGACCACACCGGTCGTGCGCAGCCCCAGGAGGCGGCCGGCCGCGGCGGTGGCACGCAGATGATTGGAGTACGCGCCCCCGAACGTGACGATCGGCCGTCCCGCCGCCGCTTCGAGGTTCGGCGCCAGCTTGCGCCACTTGTTGCCGATCAGCTCCGGGTGGATCAGATCGTCGCGCTTGAGCAGCAGCCGGACGCCGTGCCGGGCGAACCGGGCGTCCTCGGCCTCCTGGAGCGGCGAGGGCAGCCGGGGCCGCAGGGAGGCGAGGAGATCGGAGCCGGTCACCCCGCCATTGTCGGACACCTGTCCTGATCGGGGCGGCCGCCCCACGGGCACGGCGGCGGGGCGGCCGCCCGGGATCGCTCTTCATGCCCCGCCGCCCGGTGATCCATTCCCGCTCTTTCGGGTAATAGCACCGCCACGCTCCGTGATGGAAGGCTGGTCCGCGAGATCGGTGCCCGGTGCGAACGGCACCGGTGCATGACGGGAGGGCAATTCAGAATGTCGGTAGGCGAAGAGGTCCGCACGGATCAGGGCAAGCCGCAGCAGAGCCTCGGCACGGCCGCAGCGCGGAACCTGGCCACCACCACCAAGTCCGCTCCCCAGATGCAGGAGATCAGCTCGCGCTGGCTGCTGCGCATGCTGCCCTGGGTGGACGTGCAGGGCGGCACGTACCGGGTGAACCGGCGCCTGACCTACGCGGTCGGTGACGGCCGCATCACGTTCGTGAAGACGGGGGACCGGGTGGAGGTCATCCCCGCCGAGCTGGGCGAACTGCCCGCCCTGCGGGACTACGAGGACGAGGAGGTGCTGGCCGAGCTGGCCCAGCGCTGCCGGCAGCGGGAGTACGCCCCGGGCGAGCTGATCGCCTCGTTCGGCAGCCGCACGGACGAGGTGTACCTGCTGGCGCACGGCAGGGTGGAGAAGATCGGCACCGGCCCCTACGGCGACGACGCCGTGCTGGGCGTCCTCGCCGACGGCGCCTACTTCGGGGAGGCTGCGCTGGTCGACCCGGAGGCCATCTGGGAGTACACCGCCCGCGCGGACACCGCCTGCACGGTCCTGATCCTGTCCCGCCAGGACCTCGACCAGATCGCGGAGCGCGCCGAGACGCTGGGCGAGCACATCGGGCGGCTGCGCGCCATCCCCGAGCAGCGGACCAACAAGTACGGCGAGAAGGCCGTCGACCTCGCGGCCGGCCACTCCGGCGAGGCCGAGATCCCGCACACCTTCGTCGACTACGACGCCAGGCCGCGCGAGTACGAACTGAGCATCGCCCAGACCGTCCTGCGCATCCACACGCGCGTGGCGGACCTCTACAACCAGCCGATGAACCAGACAGAGCAGCAGTTGAGGCTCACCGTCGAGGCGCTGAAGGAACGCCAGGAGCACGAGCTGGTCAACAACCGGCAGTTCGGGCTGCTGCACAACTGCGAGTACGACCAGCGGCTCCAGCCGCACGACGGCGTCCCCAGCCCGGACGACATGGACGAGCTGCTCAGCAGGCGGCGCGGCACGAAGCTGTTCCTCGCCCACCCGCGCGCGATCTCCGCGTTCGGCCGCGAACTCAACAAGCGCGGACTCGTCCCCGAGACGATCGACGTCGGCGGGAACCGCATTCCCACCTGGCGCGGCGTCCCGATCTACCCGTGCAACAAGATCCCGGTCACCGAGGCCCGGACCAGTTCCATCATCGCGATGCGCCTGGGCCAGGAGGAGCAGGGCGTCGTCGGCCTGCGCCAGTCCGGCATCCCGGACGAGATCGAGCCGAGCCTGTCGGTGCGGTTCATGGGCATCAACGAACAGTCGATCATCAACTACCTGGTGACGGCCTACTACTCGGCCGCGGTCCTGGTGCCGGACGCCCTCGGCGTCCTGGAGAACGTCGAGATCGGCCGCTGGCGGTGAACTCGCCTGCCGGGACCTCGGGTTCCGGCGCGTACGGCCGGGCGCACGCCAGGGGGGTGCGCCCGGCCGGGGCGGAAGCGTCCGACGCGCCGACGTGCGCCGCTGCTTCGAAGGGGATTCCATGACCGAGTTCACGACACAGGGGAGAACCGAGACGCTCGAACAGCGGACGACCATCGCGACCCCGGGGCGCGGGCGGCCCGCTCCGGCCGACGGGCACGAGGCGGCGGCGATCCTGGAGCGGGCGAGGGCCTCGGTCGACCCCGAGCTGCGCGCGGCTCTCGACTCGCTACCCGGTTCCATGCGCCGGGTCGCGCTGTACCACTTCGGCTGGGAGCACGCCGACGGCACACCGGCGGCGGCCCACGCGGGCAAGGCGATACGCCCCGCGCTCGTGCTCACCGCGGCCGCCGCGCTCGGCGGGCCGGGCGCACGGGAGAGCGCCGTGCGGGCGGCCGCAGCGGTGGAGCTGATCCACAACTTCACGCTGCTGCACGACGACGTGATGGACCGCGACACCACACGTCGGCACCGGCCCACCGCCTGGACCGTGTTCGGCGACCCTGACGCCATCCTCGCCGGTGACGCTGTCCAGGCGCTGGCGCTCGGGCTGCTCGCCGAGGACCCGCACCCGGCGGCCGGGGCGGCTGCCGCCCGGCTCGCGGCATGTGTGGTCGAACTGTGCGCCGGACAGCAGGCGGACACGGCCCTGGAGGGGCGCGACCCGGCCGACGTCACCCTCGACGAGGTGCTCGCCATGGCCGAGGCCAAGACGGGAGCGCTCCTGGGGTGTGCCTGCGCCCTGGGCGCGCTGTACGCGGGGGCCGCCGAGGACGACGTCGACGCGCTCGACACGTTCGGCCGCCAGGCCGGGCTGGCCTTCCAGCTCATCGACGACGTGATCGGCATCTGGGGCGATCCCTACCGCACCGGCAAGCCCGCCGGAGCGGACCTGACCGCCCGCAAGAAGTCGCTGCCCGTGGTCGCCGCGCTGACCTCCGGCACACCGGCCGCCGCCGAGCTGGCCGAGCTGTACGCGGTGCCGGGCGGGAAGGCGGACGGTGCGGGGACGGCGCGTATCGCGCTCGCCGTGGAGCGGGCCGGCGGCCGGGACTGGGCGCAGAGCCAGGCAGCCGACCGGATGTCCCGGGCGATGGGTGAACTGGCCCGGGTGATTCCGGAACCGGAGTGCGCGGGCGGCCTGCTCGCCCTGGCCGAGTACGTGACCCGGCGCAGCGACTGAGCGCGGGTCCGGTGACCCGGAGTCGGCCGGGTCACGCGGCTCCCGATCCCGCCGGGCCGAGGCGGTCACGGGGGCTCCGGTGCCGCGGGTCCCGAACCTCCCCACGGGGTGCGGGGCCCGCGGTCCGCCGGTGGGGCGGTCACGGCCGGGAGCGCCGAGCGCGCGTCCGCCCTACGCTGATGACATGGACAGAGACGAACAAGTCTGTCCCGTCTGTGGACAGCCCGTCCGGACAGCCGCCCGGCGGTACAAGACGCTGGGCGTCTGGGTTCCGGTGTGGGGCCCCGGCCCGTGCCGCAACCGCGCCTGCGAGGCGTACGCCGGTGGCGGCGCCGTCCCGGCGGACCAACCCGGCACCGCGACCGGTTCCCCGGCCGGTTCCGCGAGCGGCCTCGGGACCGGTTCCGCGAGGGGCCCGGCATCCGGTGCCCCGACCGGTGTCGCCACCGATTCGGCGACCGGCCCCGCTGCCCGTCCCGCGACGGACCCCGTGACGGGCCGGGCGACCGGCCCGGCCGGCCGTACGAGCCGACGCGCGGAAGGCCCCTGAACCCGCCGGCCGTGACGAGCCGGACCGGTCGCGAGAAGATCCCGGCCGTACCGGGACCTGCCCGCGGCCGTACCGGGACCCGTGGACGGCCTTATGCGGTCGTACGAGGCCCGTTCGAAGGGCTAGCGTGCTCCCATGGCCGAACACCCGCACCCGTACCTCCTGCACATCACCGAACGCGCCCTGTGGGACGCGGCCCGCGAAGCCGGCGCGTACGCCATGTCGACCCGTGGCCGCACCCTCGCCGAGGAGGGCTTCATCCACTGCTCGACCCGCGCCCAGCTCCCGCGGGTGGCCGCGTTCCTGTACGGCGCGCCGGACGCCCCCGACGACCTGGTGGTCCTGGTCGTGGACCCCGCCCGGCTCGGCGCCCCGGTGAAGTACGAGGCGCCGGAGCCCGGCGGCGAGGAGTTCCCGCACGTGTACGGGCCCATCCCGGTGGACGCCGTGGTGGACGTGGAGACCTGGAAGTGACGCGTTCCTAGCCCGCACCGCGGGGCAGGCCGCCGGTCTCCGGGTCGCGGCCGGTGAGGCAGTACGTGCCGCCGGCCGGGTCCCGCATCACCGTCCAGTGCCGGTGACGGGAGACCACCACCGCGCCCAGCCGCTCGTGCCCGGCGACGGTCGCTTCGATGTCCGCGCAGGCCAGGTCCAGATGGGCGGAGGCCGGGCGCTCCTCGTCCAGGCGTTGCAGGAGGATACGCACCGGCAGCCCGGCCGGCGGCGCGATCACATGGAACTCGGGGAGCGAGCCGGGCCGTGCCTCCCAGCCGGGCAACAGGGCGCTCCAGAAGGCGATTTCGGCCTCGTACACCGACGGCGGCAGGTCGAGGCTGACCTGGTCGAGACGGCTGCCCCGCACCACGGGAGGCCGGACCGCCTCGCCGTGCCAAGGCACCACGCAGAACAACGGCCCGCCGGGCGAACGCAGTACGGTCCAGCCCGCGTGCTCGGCGACCGTCCGCGCGCCGAGCCGCAGCGCCTCGGCCGCGAACCGGGCCACGTCCTCGACACAGAGGCAGAAGTGCGCGCCGCCGTCCCCGCCGGCGACCCCCTGCACCTTCACGCAGGCGTCGGCGCCCTTCGGCAGCAGGGTCGCGAACTCGCCGTGCTCGCCCCTCGGTTGCGACAGTCCGGTGCCGGTGACGGCGGTCCAGAAGGCGTGGGCCCGGTCCAGGTGCGCGGCGGGCCGGTCCACGAAGGCGTACGTCCAGCGGATGTCCATGCGGGGATCGTAGGCAACGGCCCTACGGCGCAGGTCGGTCGTTTCGCTGGATGAACCGCAGCATGTTCCCCGCCGGGTCCCGGAACGCGCAGTCGCGCACTCCGTACGGCTGGTCCGTCGGCTCCTGGAGCAGGTCGTAACCGGCGTCCTGGACGCGCTCGCACAGCGCCTCGCAGTCCGTGGTGGTGAAGATGACGCCGCGCAGCATGCCCTTGGCCAGCAGCCGGGCCATCGCCTCCCGGTCGGCCGGGGAGGCGTCAGGGCTCGCGCCCGGCGGCTCCAGCACGATCTCCACGTCCGGCTGGAGCGGCGAGCCGACGGTCACCCAGCGCATGTTCTCGAAGCCGACGTCGTTGCGCACCTCCATGCCGAGGACGTCGCGGTAGAACGCGAGCGCCTTGTCGTGGTCGTCCACGGCGATGAAGCACTGCTTGAGTTTCAGGTCCATGGTCTCGAACCTACGATCGTCTCGGGCGGGTGAAGGTACGCGCCACGCAGGGCGGGATCGCCGCGAGGTCCTCGTGCGAGCCGTGCGAGCGGGCCCGGTAGGCGCTCGGGGTCTCGCCGACCAGTTCGGTGAACCGGGAGCTGAAGGAGCCCAGCGACGTACAGCCGACCGCGAGGCACACCTCGGTCACACTGAGGTCGCCGCGGCGCAGCAGGGTCTTGGCGCGCTCGACCCGGCGGGTCATGAGGTAGGCGTACGGCGTCTCGCCGTACGCCTCCCGGAAGCTGCGCTGGAAGTGTCCGGGGGACATCAGCGCGGTACGCGCGAGCGCGGCGATGTCGAGCGGCTCGGCGTACTCACGGTCCATGCGGTCACGCGCCTGCCGCAACCGGACCAGATCTTCGAGGGCCACCGCACCAGCATGGCACGGTGGCCCCCGAAGGGTCTCGGGGCGGGCTACTTCAGGTAGACCAGCCCGTCGGTGGTGACCGCCGGGCGGCCCGCGGTGCCGACGACCACGATCTTCACCGTGTGCTTGGCACTGGCGGACCAGGTCTTCGTCCAGATCGCGTCGCGGTACTTCGTCGTCGACGACTTCAGGTCCACGGTGGCGGTCTTCACGCCGTCCACGTAGACGTAGACCTGTCCGGAGGTCGTGGCGCGCGAGACCACCAGGGCCGCCGAGCGGCCGGTGAAGGTCCAGGTCAGCGAGGCGTTCTTGGTGGAGCTGCCGTACGACTTGCCGCCCAGGTAGCTGGTCGACGACTTGGCCGTCCAGGTGCCCGTCCTCGTGGCCGAGGTCTCCTGGAGGAGCACGGGGGTGCCGCTCACGGAGGCCGAGGCGGTGTTGCCCGCCCGGTCGTACGCGGTCATCTTCCAGGTCGTCGCCACACCGGGCTTCGCGGTGAGGTTCGCGCTCAGGACCGTCGGGCCGTACGTCTTCGCGACCGGCGCGGTGAGACGGACCTCCTTCAGGCCGCCCGCGTCGGCGGCCTTCCACTTCAGGGCGAGCGGGACGGCCGTGGTGTTCACCGTGCCGAGCCCCAGGGCGAGGTTCGGCTTGGTGGAGAAGGCGGGCGGGGTCTTGTCGGCGGTGGCGCCGGGCTTCGTGGTGGGCGTGGTGGACGGCGCCGGGGTGGTGGGCGTGGTCGTCGGCACCGGGGTGGTGGGTGTGGCGGCCGGGGTGGTGGCAGCCGTGGTGGCCGGGGCGGGCTCGGCGAGCACGGTGACGTCCGTGCTGACCGCGGCCCAGCCGGACTGGTGGACGCCCTGCACGGCGACCTTGTGGGTGCCCGGCGCCAGGTCGACCCGCGCGGAGGTCGCGGAGCCGGCGACGGTGACCGCGACCTTGCCGTCGACCAGCACGTCGTACTGCCTGACCAGTACGGCCGGAGTGGTGGCCGACCACTTCAGGGTGACCGCGGAGCCGGTGAGCACGGTGGTGCCGGACATGCCGTCGCCGGTGACCGAGTCCAGCGTGAGTCCTTCGACCGGTCCGCCCGCCCAGGCGCGGATCGTGGGCAGCAGGTTGTAGTAGGCGTCACCCGGGCACACCGTGTTGTAGCCGTCCCGGTGGCCGTGGATGACCGGGAAGGTCATCTTGGTGCCCGCGGCCCACGTCTGGCGGAAGTAGTTCGGACCGGCCGCGCCCGCGGTGAGCGTGGTGGTGCCGGTCGGGTCGACGCCGTACTGGCCGAGCTTCCACGCGGCGAGCCGCGCGACCGAGGTCATCGCCTCCCTCGACGGGGCGAGGGTGCTGTAGTCACCGATGATCGCGATACCGGTGGTCTCGGAGTTGAAGCCGTAGGCGTGCGCGCCCATCACCGGCCGGTCCACCCCGCCCTTGCGGCCCTCGTAGATCGTGCCGCACTTGTCGACGAGGAAGTTGTAGCCGATGTCCTTCCAGGTCAGCTCCTGCACGTCGTAGGCGTAGATGGAGCGGATGAGGGCCGGGGTGTCGGCGCAGCTGGCGTCGTTGGAGGTGGCCGTGTGGTGGAGCACCACCGCCTTGATCTTCCCGCCGGGCAGATAGCCGGGCTCCTCGGGGCTGATGGACTCGTCCGCGCCCCAGCCCGCCCGTGAGGTGATCGGCGGGCGCGGCGCGGAGGACGCCGGGGCCGGGGGCGCCGACACCGCCGAGGCGCTCGGCGTGGCCGAGGCCGGCGCGGAGACGGAGGGGGAGACGCTCGGGCTCTGGGCCGGAACCGTCGTCTCCGTGGGCGCGGCGGAGGTCGTCTCGGCCGGCGGGGGCTCGGCGGACTCGGGCGCGGACGGGTCGGCGGAGGCCGGCTCCGACGGCGGGTCCGGGGTGACCGGGTCCGCGGTATCGGTGGGATCGACCGGGTCCATCACGAAGCCGGCCGGCTCCAGCCGAGAGGTCGTACTGCTGCCGGGATCGACCATGGCCACCCGCAGACCCTCGGGGAGCCGCCGGGACGACCCGCCGGACATCCGCACCTCCACCCCGTCGGACGGGCCGAACCACGTAGGGGCGGTGCCGCCGCGGGACGCGTCCTGCGCGCCGTCCCCGCTGTTGCCGTCGAGCCGCTGCCACTTGGACCACGTGCCGTTCGCCGTGCTCCGGGCCCGGGCCTCGACGGTGCCGGTCACGTGTGCGGCCGGGTCGGTCCAGCTGACCCCGAGCAGACTGAAGGGCGCGGTGTCGCGCCGGTCCAGCCGGGCCGACGTGCCGTCTCCGGACACCGTCAGCGCGGCCGTCGTCGTACTGGTCCGGATCGGCCCGGACTTCCCCTCGTCCCCCGAACCGTCTGCGTCGCCGATCCACTGGAAGACCAGCGTTCCGGTCACTGCCGCGACCGCCACAACGGCCGCACCCCACCCACGACGTCTCATGCCCCGCCCCTGCCCCTGTCCCCTCGTATCCCCTCGTGTGCATCACATGTATGACGCAGACAAAAGCTATATGAGAGTTCAACCAACGAAGGAGCGGGGTGCCCGAATCGTCATGTGCGCGGCAGTTACGACACCTCGCGCACCTCGCGCACCACATGCACCGTGCGCAACAGCGCGAACGCCCCATGAAGCACCGCACCCGGCCCGCCCCGGACGCCTGACAGGGCGTC
>NZ_JBEOWS010000200.1:0-17845 GCF_040296125.1 Streptomyces sp. NPDC002265
CACCCCGGGCCCCGGGTGCACGCGCGCGTCGCGTCGGGCCCTCGGCCGGACCGGTCCGCCCGCGTCGGGCCCTGCCGTCGCGCCGGCCGGTCCTCAGCCTGCGAACGCCTCGCACACCGCGTCGTACTCCCGTGTCCACCACATCACCAGCGCCGAGGCCGCCGGGAACTGGGGGTCCGCGCGGGTGTCGCCCCGCTCGTAGTGCCAGCGCAGCATCCAGAAGTCGTTCAGGCGCTCCCACCACACCCGGTGGACGGCCGCGGCGAGCTCCGAGGGGGTGACCCCCGCCGAGCGGCGGTAGGCGCGCGCGTAGGCCCGCGCCTTGGGCAGGTCGAGGGCGCCCACCGGACGTACGAAGAAGATCGCGGCGGCGCGTACGGCCTCCTCGGCGCGGGGCTGCACGCCCAGGCGGTCCCAGTCGACGATCGCGGCCGGGGCGTCGCCCTTGTAGAGCAGGTTGAACGGATGGAAGTCGCCGTGCACCCAGCCCACCGACGCCCCGCGCGGCGGCCGCCGGTCCGCGTGCCGTTCGAGCAGGGCGCGGCGTTCCAGCAGCCGGTGCCGGGCCAGCTCGTCGAAGGAGTCGGCGGGGCGGTGCCGGCGGACCCGGGCGAGCAGGTCGTCGATCAGGGCGAACGTGGAGTTCGGATCGGCACTCTCCACGGGATGGGGGCTCGTGGCGGGGCGGGTGCGCCCCTTCGGTGGCATCACGCGCTCCAGACAGGCGTGTACGGCCCCGAGGAGCCCGCCCAGGCGTGCGCACTGGCCGGTGGTCAGCTGGCCGCCGTGGCAGTGGCGGCCGTCGATCCAGGGGTGCAGGGCGTAGGCGTGGCCGCCGACCACGGCGACGGTGCGGCCGTCGCGGCCGGTCAGCGGCGGGGCCACCGGGACGCCCAGGTCCGCCAGCCGCTGGGTGGCCCGGTGCCGGCGCTCGATCGCGGCCGGGTCGGCGGTGTCGGGGTCGAAGTGGTGCTTGAGGAAGTAGCGGCCGCGGGTGGTGCACAGGCGGTAGCCGCGGTTCAGCAGGCCCTGGTCGACGGGCTCGCAGGCGAGGGCGGACCCGGCGGCGTACTGGCGCAGGAGGGCGCTCAACGGCGGCGACGGGGGCGCATGAAGTGCACGGGGTGGTAAGGAAGGGCGCGGCACGCGCCAGATGCTAGGGCACCGGACAAGGCCGTGAGCTGGGCGTTGTCACAGTAAGTCGCGGTCAGTCGCTTGTGGTCACATAGTGTGCTCGAACCGGTCCCGGCGGCTGCCGACGGAGGCCGGGACGATCACCGCGCACATGTGTTCACTCCTTTGTTCATTCCTTGCCGGCCTGTATCCGGGCCACGAAGGCGGCGGCCTGGGAGCGCCGCTGCATCTCGAGTTTCGACAGCAGACCCGAGACATAGTTCTTGATCGTCTTTTCGGCGAGGTGCAGCCGCTCGCCGATCTGGCGGTTGGTGAGTCCCTCGCCGATCAGGTCGAGGATCCTGCGTTCCTGCTCGGTCAGCCGGGCGAGCCGGTCGTCGGACCCGGCCCCTGCGCCCTCGCGCAGACGCATCCGCACCCGCGCGGCGGCCTGCGGATCGATCAGCGACTTCCCGGCGGCGACGTCCCGGACGGCGCTCAGCAGCTCGTTGCCCCGGATGGCCTTCAGTACATAGCCGGAGGCACCCGCCATGATCGCGTCCAGGAGGGCCTCGTCGTCCGCGAACGAGGTCAGCATCAGGCATCCGACGGACTTGTCCCGGGAGCGGATCTCCCGGCACACCTCCACCCCGCTGCCGTCCGGCAGCCGCACGTCGAGCACCGCCACGTCCGGCCGGGTGGCCGGAATTCGCGCCAGCGCCTCGGCGGCCGTACCGGCCTCGCCCACCACCTCGATGTCGTCCTCGACCGAGAGCATCTCGTGGACCCCGCGGCGCACGACCTCGTGGTCATCAAGGAGAAATACTCTGATTTTTCCTTCTTCGCGCACCCGATCAGTTTCCCACGTCAGCTCTTCCCGTGACATGGGTGACCGGGATAACGTGCCGTAGCTCCGGCCTCCTGCAAGGCTGTGACCAGCAACCTTCCCGTCCATCCCGATTTACTTGGAAATCCAAGCAAAATCGCAGGTCAGGAGGGGTTTCACAGAAATGTGGAGCACTGGGTAACGTGACTGTTGCAGGGCGCTCGCCGGGGCACCTGTCACGCCTGTTCCCGGCCGAGTGGCACCCACCCCGTGCACGGGTGCCGGAACAGGTGAGCCGCTCCCCCCGGCTCCAAAAGGAGCAGGGGGGATCCCAGCCTGCCGGCAACCCCGGGGGCCGGACCGACGGAGGAGCACACGTGACCGTGGAGAGCACTGCCGCGCGCAAGCCGCGACGCAGCGCCGGTACCAAGCGCACGAGCGCCGGCAGTACGCCGGACGCGGCGGGTGCGGAGCCGGAACTCGTCCAGCTGCTGACGCCCGAGGGGAAGCGCGTCAAGAACGCCGACTACGACAAGTACGTCGCCGACGTGACGCCCGACGAGCTCCGTGGTCTGTACCGCGACATGGTGCTCACCCGGCGCTTCGACGCCGAGGCCACGTCCTTGCAGCGCCAGGGCGAGCTGGGCCTGTGGGCCTCGCTGCTCGGCCAGGAGGCCGCCCAGATCGGCTCCGGCCGGGCCCTGCGCGACGACGACTACGTCTTCCCGACCTACCGCGAGCACGGCGTCGCCTGGTGCCGCGGGGTCGACCCGACCAACCTGCTCGGCATGTTCCGCGGTGTGAACAACGGCGGCTGGGACCCGAACAGCAACAACTTCCACCTGTACACGATCGTCCTCGGCTCGCAGACCCTGCACGCCACCGGCTACGCGATGGGCGTCTCCAAGGACGGCGCGGACTCCGCGGTGCTCGCGTACTTCGGCGACGGCGCCTCCAGCCAGGGCGACGTCAACGAGTCGTTCGTCTTCTCGGCGGTCTACAACGCCCCGGTCGTGTTCTTCTGCCAGAACAACCAGTGGGCGATCTCCGAGCCCATCGAGAAGCAGACCCGCGTCCCGCTCTACCAGCGCGCCCGCGGCTTCGGCTTCCCCGGCGTCCGGGTCGACGGCAACGACGTCCTGGCCTGCCTCGCGGTGACCCGCGCGGCCCTGGAGCGCGCCCGCAGCGGCGAGGGACCGACGCTGGTGGAGGCGTTCACGTACCGCATGGCCGCCCACACCACCTCCGACGACCCGACCCGCTACCGGCGCGACGCCGAGCGTGAGGCGTGGGAGGCCAAGGACCCGATCCTGCGTCTGCGGGCCTACCTGGAGAGCGAGGGCCACGCCGACGCGGCCTTCTTCGAGGAGCTCGAGACGGAGAGCGAGACGCTCGGCAAGCACGTCCGCGAGGTCGTCCGGGCCATGCCCGTCCCGGAGCACATGGCGATCTTCGACAACGTGTACGCCGACGGGCACGCGCTCGTCGACGAGGAGCGCGCGCAGTTCGCCGCCTACCAGGCGTCCTTCACGGGCGGAGAGGCCGAGTAATCATGGCTGTTCAGACGCTTCCCCTCGCGAAGGCGCTCAACGAGTCGCTGCGCAAGGCCCTGGAGACCGACCCCAAGGTCGTCATCATGGGCCTGGACGTCGGCAAGCTGGGCGGAGTCTTCCGGATCACCGACGGCCTCCAGAAGGACTTCGGCGAGGACCGGGTCATCGACACCCCGCTCGCCGAGTCCGGCATCGTCGGCACCGCGATCGGACTCGCGCTGCGCGGCTACCGGCCGGTCGTGGAGATCCAGTTCGACGGCTTCGTCTTCCCGGCGTACGACCAGATCGTCACCCAGCTCGCGAAGATGCGGGCCCGGTCGCTCGGTGCCGTGAAGGTGCCGGTCGTCATCCGCATCCCGTACGGCGGCGGCATCGGCGCCGTCGAGCACCACTCCGAGTCCCCCGAGTCGCTCTTCGCGCACGTCGCGGGCCTCAAGGTCGTCACCCCGGCGAACTCCTCCGACGCCTACTGGATGCTCCAGCAGGCGATCCAGAGCGACGACCCGGTCATCTTCTTCGAGCCCAAGCGCCGCTACTGGGACAAGGGCGAGGTCGACACCGACGCCATCCCGGGCGAGCTGCACAAGGCCCGCGTCGCCCGCGAGGGCACGGACCTCACGCTCGTCGCGTACGGCCCGATGGTGAAGACCTGTCTGGAGGTCGCCGCCGCGGCCGCCGAGGAGGGCAGGTCGCTGGAGGTCCTGGACCTGCGGTCGATCTCCCCGCTGGACTTCGACACGATCCAGGCGTCGGTGGAGAAGACCCGCCGTCTGGTCGTCGTGCACGAGGC
Organism: Streptomyces sp. NPDC002265; assembly: GCF_040296125.1. Taxonomy (NCBI): domain Bacteria; kingdom Bacillati; phylum Actinomycetota; class Actinomycetes; order Kitasatosporales; family Streptomycetaceae; genus Streptomyces; species Streptomyces sp. NPDC002265. The sequence continues at coordinate 4,283 of NZ_JBEOWS010000200.1, forward strand.
GCCGGTGTTCTTCGGCTCGGGCGCGGAGATCGCCGCCCGGATCACGGAGCGGTGCTTCTACCACCTGGAGGCTCCGGTGCTCAGGGTCGGCGGCTACCACGCCCCGTACCCGCCGGCCCGCCTGGAGGAGGAGTACCTGCCGGGCCTGGACCGGGTGCTCGACGCCGTCGACCGTGCCCTGGCGTACTGAGGAGAGGGTCGTGACGACGATGACCGAAGGGTCCGTACGCGAGTTCAAGATGCCCGACGTGGGCGAGGGACTCACCGAGGCCGAGATCCTCAAGTGGTACGTCCAGCCCGGCGACACGGTGACGGACGGCCAGGTGGTGTGCGAGGTCGAGACCGCCAAGGCGGCCGTCGAACTCCCCATCCCCTACGACGGAGTGGTCCGCGAACTGCGATTCCCCGAGGGCACCACGGTGGACGTGGGCACGGCGATCATCGCGGTGGACGTGGCGGGCGGGGCAGCCCCCGTGGAGGCCCCGGCGCCCGCCGCAGCGCGGCAGGAGGAGTCCCCGGCACCGGAGGAGCCGGCGGCGCCGGCCCGCACGCCGGTGCTCGTCGGCTACGGCGTGGCCACCTCCTCCACCCGGCGGCGCCCCCGCAGGACCACGCAGGCCCCGGGCCAGGAGGCCCAGGCCGCGCAGGCGTTCCCGGCGGCCCAGGCGGCGATCCAGGGCGAGCTGAACGGCGCGGGCACGGCTGCCGCCGTCGCGCAGCGGCCGCTGGCCAAGCCCCCGGTGCGCAAGCTGGCCAAGGACCTGGGCGTGGACCTGACGCAGGTGGTTCCGTCCGGTCCGGACGGAATCGTCACGCGTGAGGACGTGCACGCGGCGGCGTCCGCCGCGCAGGCACCGGCCGTCGCGGCTCCGGCGGCCCCGGCGGCTCCCGCTCCGGCCGCCGCCCCGGCTCCGGTGCAGGCCCCGGCGCCGGTCGCGGCGTACGACGCGGCCCGCGAGACCCGGATCCCGGTCAAGGGGGTCCGCAAGGCGATCGCGCAGGCCATGATCGGTTCGGCCTTCACCGCGCCGCACGTCACGGAGTTCGTGACGGTCGACGTGACCCGCACGCTGAAGCTCGTCGAGGAGCTGAAGCAGGACAAGGACATGCAGGGACTGCGGGTGAACCCGCTGCTGCTGATCTCCAAGGCCCTGCTGGTCGCGATCAAGCGCAACCCGGACGTCAACGCGTCCTGGGACGAGGCCAACCAGGAGATCGTGCTCAAGCACTACGTCAACCTGGGCATCGCGGCGGCCACCCCGCGCGGTCTGATCGTGCCGAACATCAAGGACGCGCAGACGAAGACGCTGCCGCAGCTGGCCGAGGCACTGGGCGAGCTGGTGTCCACGGCGCGCGAGGGCAGGACCTCGCCGGCGGCGATGCAGGGCGGGACGGTGACGATCACCAACGTCGGCGTCTTCGGCGTCGACACCGGTACGCCGATCCTCAATCCGGGTGAGTCCGCGATCCTCGCGGTCGGCGCGATCAAGCTCCAGCCGTGGGTCCACAAGGGCAAGGTGAAGCCTCGCCAGGTCACCACGCTGGCCTTGAGCTTCGACCACCGGCTCGTCGACGGCGAACTGGGCTCGAAGGTGCTCGCGGACGTCGCGGCGATCCTGGAGGAGCCGAAAAAACTGATCACCTGGGCATGACGGTCGCCTCGACCCGATAGGCTCGACGCAGAGAGGGGCCGGCCGCAACTTCGGTTTGCGACCGTCCCCTCTCTGCTGTTCCGGGTCGGAGGCCGGGTCCGGGTCAAGGACGGTTGAGCACGTAGATCGGCGCCCCGTCCTCACTGGCGCCCCGGGAGTGGATGCAGGCGTGCTTGCGCAGCATGCGCAGGCTGTCGTTCACCCGGTGCACCGAGAGCCCCGTACGGGCCGCGATGGACTCCAGCGGCTGACGCAGCTCACCCGTCTCGACCAGGACCGGGACGATCGCCACCGCCACCGCCCACACGTCCGAGGTCACGGACAGCCGCTGCCGCCAGTCGGCCAGCACGGACTCGGTGGTCGGGTTCACCGGGCAGACGGCGGCGGGCGCCGGACGGTCGAGGGCCAGGGTGTCGAGCCGGTTCGCGATGCGTTCCAGGGCCAGCGCCACGGCCTGCTGCGCCGCGATTGCCTCGCGCTGCATCTCCAGCAGGGTGTGCTGCATCTCCATCATGCTCGTCTGGATGTCCACCGTGGTCCGTTGCAGGTCCACCATGGTGCGTTGCAGGTCCACCGTGGTCCGGTGCAGGTCCACCGTGGTGTGCTGAAGGTCCACCGTGGTGCGCCGCAGAGCGAGCGACTCCTGCCGGGTGACGGCGAGTTGCTCGTCCGCCTGGATGTTGCGCTCCTCCAGCCGGACGATGGCGTCGGCGACCTGCTGCGGCATGGCGTACGCGATGGGGGCGCCCGGTGCGGCGGGCTGCACCTCGGCCTCCTCCAGGGTGTACGAACCTTCGCGCTGGACGGTCTCGATCACCTCGGCGCACCACTGCTTGAAGGGCGCGCAGGCGGGCTTGGTGCAGCCGTTGACGAGCAGGATCAGACCCTGGAGATCGATGAGCTGCAAGTCTCGGCGCCAGTTCCTGCCTGCGGGAATGCTGAGACCGTAACTTCCGGTGACGGTCTCGAGATTGTCTCGGTGCTCTTCGGGTACGTGGTCGGCAAGCGCCTTCCGCGAGTTGGCGTACCCCAGCTCCTTGCACACATCCACCGCCGGGAACCAGTGCGCCCCGCCCGGCAGGGTCAGCCGGCGGACCCGGGCTCCCGTGGCCGCGTAGACGAAGTCGCCGACGTCGATCGCGTCGTACTGCTTGCCCGCGTCGGGCCGCTTGTCGGGTTCATTCATGTGAACCACCTCCGCTGCGGAACGTAGAGCGGAGCAAATCGAATATGCCAGCCAGCGCAATGATGTTCACCGTTGCGGGTGAAATCGGGCGGGAAACACCGAGGGGGTCCTTCCGCCGCCGCGGAAGAACCCCCCTCGATCCGTGTGCGTCAGGCCAGCCTGGCGAAGCCGTAGTTGAGGAGCTTCGTGGCGTCCGTGGCGCGCTGCGTGGCGTTGGTGTCGGCGAGGATCGTGCCGATGACCGTCTTGCCGCCCCGGGTCGCGGCGAAGACGAGGCAGTACTTCGCCTCGGCGCCGGAGCCGGTCTTCACCCCGATGGCACCGCTGTAGCTGCTGAGCAGCGTGTTCGTGTTCGTCCACGCGGCCATGGTGCGGGTGCTGCCGGTCTTGGTGATCGTCTTGGCCGTGTACGACTTGGTCTTGACGATCGCGCGGAAGTTGGCGTTCTTCATCGCGTTGCTGGCGAGCTTCGTCAGGTCCTTCGCTGTCGAGTAGTTGCCACCGTTGCCGATGCCGTCGAACGAGTCGAAGTGGCTGTTCGTCATGCCGAGGCTCTTGGCGGTGGAGTTCATCTTTGCGAGGAACGACTTCACCCGCAGGGCCCTGGTCGAACCGGTGCCGTACTTGTCGGCCAGCGCGTACGCGGCGTCGCAGCCGGACGGCAGCATCAGACCGTAGAGCAGCTGGCGGACGGTGACCTTGTCACCGACGATCAGGTGGGCGGACGACGCGCCCTTGGCGACGATGTAGTCGCTGTACGCCTTCTGGATGGTGACCTTGGCGTCCAGGTTGAGGTTGGTCTGCGCCAGCACGACCCTGGCGGTCATGATCTTCGTGGTGGAGCCGGTGGACAGCTTGGTGTCCATGCCCTTGTTGTAGAGCGTCGTACCGGTCGCGTTGTTCATCACATAGCCGGTCTTGCCCATGATCGTCGGCGTGGTGACGGCCTGCGCGGGCGCGGCGGCGAAGGCCCCCGTGGCCAGCACGGCGCCCGCGGTGACGGCTACGGCGGCTACGCGGCGGCGCCGGATGCCCTTAATGCCCTTTATCAAGTGAGTTACCCCGAATAAGTTGAATGCCCCTGTTGTGCGGCCGAGTTGGCGGGCTACAGCGAGACGGCCGCAAGTGTGTGACACGTAAGTAGCACAGAAGGTTGTGCGGTTGCTGGGTCCGAATTCCCCGAACGGGTGAAGGGTGCGGGGGCGGCCCACTTCGGGGTCCGGTCCGGGGTCCGGTCCGGTCCGCATGCTGGACCGGGCGCCGTTATGCGTACGTGATGTATCTATCCTGTGGGCATGAGCCTGGCCGTCAAACAAGCACCCGCCGCCGACCGCGTCTACAGCCATGTCAAGCAAGGTGTCCTGGAGCGCCGTTACGAGGGCGGCACCCTGCTCACCGAGGGCGAGCTCGCCGAGGCCGTCGGGGTCTCGCGCACCCCCGTGCGCGAGGCGCTGCTGCGGCTGGAGGCCGAGGGACTGATCAAGCTCTACCCGAAGAAGGGCGCCCTGGTCCTGCCGGTCTCCGCGCAGGAGATCGCCGACGTCGTGGAGACCCGGCTGCTGGTGGAGGAGCACGCGGCGCGCAAGGCCGTGCCCGCCCCCGCCGGTCTCGTCGAACGGCTGGAGGGGCTGCTGGCCCGGCAGAAGGCCCAGGCCGCCGCCGGGGATCTGGCGGGCGCCGCCGTCACCGACCGCTGCTTCCACGCGGAGATCGTCCGCAGCGGGGGCAACGAGATCCTCTCCCGCCTCTACGACCAGCTCCGCGACCGCCAGCTGCGGATGGGCGTGGCGGTGATGCACTCCCACCCCGACCGGATCGCCAAGACCCTCGCCGAGCACGAGGAGATCCTCGGCGCGCTGCGCGCGGGCGACGCGGAGGCGGCCGTCTCCCTGGTCCACCGGCACATCGGCTGGTTCTCCCATCTGGCCCGGGGCGAGGTCCGATGAGCGCCGGATCCAGGCCGGCGGCCGCGCTCCCCTCCGACCCGCCGGGCGGCCGCCGCGCCGTGGCCGTCTGGTCCATCGGCGTCGCCGTCTACTTCGTCGCCGTCATCTTCCGTACGTCCCTGGGGGTGGCCGGACTCGACGCCGCCGACCGCTTCCACGTGGGCGCCTCCGCGCTGTCCACGTTCTCCATCCTCCAGCTGCTGGTGTACGCGGGCATGCAGATACCGGTGGGGCTCCTGGTGGACCGGCTCGGCACCAGGAAGGTGCTGACCATCGGCGTCGTGCTGTTCACGGCCGGGCAGCTCGGCTTCGCGTTCTCACCGTCCTACGGCACGGCGCTCGCGTCGCGGGCGCTGCTCGGGTGCGGTGACGCGATGACGTTCATCAGCGTGCTGCGGCTCGGCTCGCGCTGGTTCCCGGCGCGGCGCGGCCCCCTGGTCGCGCAGCTCGCGGGTCTGGCGGGCATGGCCGGCAATCTGGTGTCGACGCTGGTGCTGGCCCGGCTGCTGCACGGCGTCGGATGGACGGCGGCGTTCGCGGGCAGCGCGCTCGCCGGTGTCGTGGTGCTCGTCCTGCTGCTGCTGTTCCTGGAGGACCACCCCGAGGGGTGCGAGCCGGAGCCGTTCCCGCACCGGGGCTCCGCCTATGTCCGCCGGCAGATCGCCGCGTCCTGGCGGGAGCCGGGGACGCGGCTGGGACTGTGGGTGCACTTCACCACCCAGTTCCCCGCGATGGTGTTCCTGCTGCTGTGGGGGATGCCGTTCCTGGTCGAGGCACAGGGGCTCAGCCGGGCCACCGCCGGTGAACTCCTCACACTGGTCGTGCTCTCCAACATGATGGTCGGCCTGGTGTACGGCCAGATCGTGGCCCGGCACCACGAGGCCCGGCTGCCGCTGGCGCTGGGGACGGTGGGGGCCACGGCCGTGGTCTGGGCGGTGACGCTGGCCTGGCCCGGCGCGCACGCGCCGATGTGGCTGCTGATCGTGCTGTGCGCGGTGCTCGGCGCGTGCGGACCGGCGTCGATGCTCGGCTTCGACTTCGCGCGGCCGGCCAATCCGCCGGAGCGGCAGGGAACCGCGTCCGGCATCACGAACATGGGCGGGTTCGTCGCCTCGATGACGACGCTGTTCGCGGTGGGCGTGCTGCTGGACGCCACCGGCGACGACTTCACCGTCGCCTTCTGCGCGGTGTTCGTCCTCCAGGCGCTCGGCGTCACCCAGATACTGCGCCTGCGCAGCCGAGCGGCCCGGCGGGAGCGGGAGCGGCTGGTGGCGTCCCGGGTGGAGACGGTGCACGTACCGGTGTGAGCGGGCGCCACGGGCGGGGGACACCCGCCCGTGGCCGGCCCCATCGGGCCGGCACGCCTCCGCGTCACGGGGTCATCGGATCACCGGCTCGCCAGGTCACCGGATCTCCGGGTCACCGGACAGCCAGGTCACCGGATCTCCGGATAGACAGGTCACCGGACCACCGGACCACCGGATCAGCGGGTCACCGCGAAGTTCCGCAGTATCGCCTCGGCGAGGTCCGGGTCGCCCTCCGCCTTGATCCGGTCCGCCACCGCGTCCGCGGACACCCGGCCGCAGGCCAGCCGTACGAAGGTCTCCCAGTCGAGGGTGAGGGTGGCGGCGGGGCCGAGGGCGGGGGCCGTCTCCAGGGTGCCGCGGCCCTGGATGTCGACGCGGATCGTGCGCAGGAACTCGACGGGGCCGTGCACGTCGAGGACGACCGCCGAACTGCGCGGAGCCTGCGCCTTGTCGGCCACGACCTGGGGCAGCCCGGCGAGGAGCACGTCACGGGTGATGTGCGCGCCGGGGGAGTCGAGGTTGCCCGGACGGCCCAGGGCGGCACGCAGGTCCTGCTCGTGCACCCAGACGTTGAACGCGTGGGTGCGCATGGACTCCTCGAGGGTGACCTCGGTGCTGAGGTGGCCGCGCACCTTCGTGCCGGGATCGCGGGACTCGTTGCGCAGCTGGCGGTTGCGGCGGATGACCGTGTACTCCAGCTCCGACGTCATCTCCGGCGCCGTGTGGTGGCGGCGGACGTCGACCTGCATCTCCATGTAGCGCTGGTGCTCGTTGGTGACGTGGAACAGGTCCCGCGGCAGGGTGTGGATGGGACGCGGGTCGCCCAGCATCTCGCAGTCCAGACCGATCACATGCGAGACGACGTCCCGGACCGACCAGCCCGGGCACGGGGTCCGCCGGTTCCACTCGCCCTCCACGAGCGGCTGCACCAGTTCGGATATCGCGTCGATGGAGTGGGTCCAGGCGTCGGCGTAGGGCTGGAGGGTGGGATGCAGACTCACGGAACGGGACCCCTCGGCGGTCGGTACACGGTTGGTTTACGGCGGCGTTGCCAGCGGGAGGTGACAATCGGTGGGTGCCTTGGCTCCCCCTATTCTCGGCTCCGCTCGAATCGGGGGGACCCCCAAGTTACGCTGCTGCGAGGCACCCCGGCAGTGCTTTCGTGTGACGATCGTAGGCCCGTGTGGACGGCTCGAATGCCAGGACGGTGGTAGTGTGCGCGCCTCTTTGATCCAAGTCGCCGTGGACGAAGGCGAATCGACCGCGTCACGGCGGGAGCGGGTGGCCTCCCTGGTACGGGATCAGGCCGGTGTCGCCGATCTGGTGATGCTGCCCGAGCTGTGGACCACGGGTGCCTTCGCCTACCAGCGGTTCGCCGACGAGGCGGAGCCGCTCGACGGGCCGACCCACGAGGCGATGGCGAAGGCCGCGAGCGAGGCGGGCGTGTGGCTGCACGCGGGCTCGATCCCGGAGCGGGACCCGGAAGGCCCCCTGTACAACACCTCGCTCCTCTTCTCCCCCGACGGCGAGCTCGCCGCCGCATACCGCAAGATCCACCGCTTCGGGTTCGACCAGGGCGAGGCCGTGCTCATGGGCGCGGGTACGCAGCTGTGCACCGCGCGCCTGGCCGGCACGACGGTCGGTCTGGCCACCTGCTACGACCTCCGTTTCCCCGAACTCTTCCGCGGGCTCGTCGACGCCGGCGCCGAGGTGCTGCTGCTCCCGGCCGGCTGGCCGGAGCGCCGGCGTGCGCACTGGACGCTGCTGGCCCAGGCCCGTGCGGTGGAGAACCAGGCGTTCGTGCTCGCCTGCGGAACGGCCGGGACCCATGCGGGAGTTCCCCAGGCGGGTCACTCGATCGTGGTCGATCCCTGGGGCGAGGTCCTCGCGCAGGCGGGCCCCGAGGAGGAGGTCCTCACCGTGGAGTTCGACCCGGCGAAGGTCGCCACGGTCCGGGAGCAGTTCCCGGCGCTGAAGGACCGCGTCCTGGGGCTGGCCGCGCCCGTCCGCTGAGGAACCGGGATCAGTCCTCCCGGCGCTCCTGCTCCGCCAGGTGGATCACGCACACCGCCACCGCGATCAGCAGCGCCGGATCGGCGTCCTCCCGTACGACGTCGACGCCGTACGTCTCCCGTACGTGCAGCCACCGCCGGGAGACGACGGCGAGCAGCTCGCCGTCGTACTCGACGGCGAACTCGCGGTCGAGGATCCTGCCGCTGACGTCCAGTCCGGTGCCGTCCACGAGGGACACCCGGAAGTGGTTGCGCAGCAGGGAGAGCCGCTTGCGCCGGATCGTCGCGAGCGGCTCGCCGGCCCGCTCGATCACCATCGTGTCCCGCAGCGTCAGCATCTTTTGGTGGATGTCGATCAGGACGCGTCCGCGGGCGTCCTTCAGCTCGAAGGTGTCGCGCAGCCGCCTCGCCTTGCCGTCGACGAGGAACACCTTCTCGCCGTGCTCGTCCTCGATCCAGTAGTCGTCGCCGAAGCCGAGCAGCCGGTCGCGTACCAGGAATCTCATGCCCGCATGGTTCCCCGGCGCGGGCCGATCGTCACGGAGCGATCACACTCGGTGTCCGGGGTCTCGCATCCGTCGGGCGCAGGGGTGTACGGCGGCGGAACTTCCGGCCGCCGTGAGGTGATGGCCCAACCCTGCGGGCGGGGCACGGGTCGAACGAGGCGTAAGTCGCACAGACGTCGCACGTTCCTCCCGGAGGTTTCGCCATGTCTTCTCGCTCCGCCCGTCGCCGGGCGACCCGCGCCGTCCCGGCGGCTGCGACCGTCCTCGGCGCCGCACTGGCCGCCGCGTTCACCCTGACCGGGACCGCGGGTGCCGCGCCGTCGACGGCCACCGCCTCGGTCAACTCGTACGACTGGCAGCTCACGTACCAGGCCGCCGCGGGCCAGACCAACAAGGCCACCGTCACCGCGTCGCTCACCGCGGACCGCACGGGCATCACCTACGTGATCGACGACGCCGTCGCGATCGGCGCGGGCCACGGCTGCGCGTACCCCGTCGCCGCGGACCGCACGAAGGTGTCCTGCACGGTCACCCTCATGGACAGCCAGGACCCGTACGCCGCCCTGGTCATGAACCTCGGCGACCGCAACGACACGGTCGCGTACAAGAACGCCACCAACCAGATCTACTTCTACGCCGAGATCTCGCTGGGTGCCGGAAACGACAGACTGACCGACTCCGGCCGCCTCGACGGCACCTACGCCTCGGGCGACGCGGGCGACGACACCCTCACGGTGGGCGCGGAGGGCCTGGCCTGGGGCGGCGACGGCAACGACACGGTCCGGGCGAGCGGCGGCGACAACATCGTCCGGGGCGGCCGGGGCAACGACGTGCTGTACGGCGGCTCGGGGAGCCAGCACCTCTACGGCGACGACGGCAACGACAGGCTCCACGGCGGGAGCGCCGCCGACACGCTGCACGGCGGCAAGGGCAACGACGCCCTGTACGGCGACAGCGGCAACGACGTGCTGTACGGCAACAGCGGCAACGACCGGCTGTACGGCGGACCGGGCCGCGACTCGCTGTCCGGCGGCCCCGGCACGGATGCGATCCACCCGGGCTGACCGTTCGGCGACGGCCGCCCCGCCCGCCGCCCCGGCGCGGTGGGCAGGGCGGCACGGCGCCCCGGGCGGCGGTGATGGCACCCTGGGATCATGAGCGACTCCTCTCCCCGCCGCGTCCGTGTCCGCGCCCCCGAACTGCTGGGCAAGGGCGGCCGGCTCAACACGGGCGGCAAGCAACTCGGCCTCGCGGAGCTCCGGGGCCGTATCGTCATCGTTGATTTCTGAAAATGGACAACAGAGCACATACCTCTTCGCCACGCTCGGTGTGTGCGCCAAGACACGATCTGTGATCTGTACCTCCGGCTGTCCCTCGACAGGGACGGCAAGACCGCAATCGAGCGGCAGGAAGCCGACTGCCGTGCCTGGGCCGAACGCAACGGACTGACCGTCCGCAAGGTCCACATGGACAGAGGGCGCTCCGGCTGCAGGACCGTTGAGCGCAAGGGCTTCGACGCCGCGCTCGCAGCCGTCACGGCGGGCGTCGTCGGCACGCTGATCGTCTGGAAGCTGGACCGCCTGTCCCGCAAGGGCATCGGCCAGGTGGGCAAGGTGCTGGACGACATCGAGAAGGCCGGCGGCCGTCTCGTCTCGGTCGTGGACGACCTCGACACCTCGAACGACTCGGCACGCATGGTCGTCGCGATGCTCGCCGAGCCGGCCCGGTCCGAGTCGAAGAATCTCGGCACGCGCGTCGGGCACGCGAAGCGCTACCTCCGCAGCAAGGGGCAGTGGATCGGCGGACAACCTCCGTACGGGCTGTTCATCGACCCGAAGACCAAGAAGCTCGTCCATGACCCGGAGCACGCCGTCTACGCCCGCCTGATCGCGGACGAAGCGCTCGCCGGGACATCGTTGGTCAAGATCGCCCGGCTCCTCAACGAGTACGAGATCCTCGCGCCCAGGGGCGGGCAGTGGAACGCGGCCTGCTCCCCATGCCCTCTGTGGACGTGTCACCGATGCTCGACGCCGCCACGTTGCGCGAGGCGTGGGCGGCCTCGGGGAACGACTACCGGCGGGATCGTCTGTCGCTTGCCATCGACCGGGTTGAAGTGAGCAAGGGAGTGCGCGGGCAGCGGATCATCCCGGAGCAGCGCATCCAGATCCAGTGGGCGAAGCTGGTCGGCACGGATGCCGCCACCTGAGCACCCCGGCAAGCGCTCTGCTGTCGGCAGCGGATAGGCGTGACGAAGTGCCGCTCTCGCTCAGTCGCCGACCTGGTGCTCCACGCGGTGGCGGATGTACTCGTCCGGATGAGCCCGGGCTGTCGCCACCGCCGCGTCCACCAAGGCGTGCAGCTCCGGCGGATAGACAGACTTCCGCAGCGACAGCCCCGGCAGGATGCAGCGCCGGACGTCCAGGTGCTCGTTGCTCACGAACTCGCGCAGAGCGGCCTCGTTCCACTCGGCGACCACGGCCGAGCCGCCATCGGTCTCCGCCTGACCAGTGGCTCTGCCGTTCTCCGCCCGTACGACGGGCATCTGCAGGGGTAGGGCCGACCAGTACCAGGCCCGCGCGGCGCCCGCCCGCTCGAGGTCCGTGCCCGTTCGCAGGTACTCGAGCAGCGCGATTCGGACGCGCCTGGGCCCGAACGCATTCAGGGCCGGCTCGACGAACCAGCGGTTGAAACTCGGGTCGGGCTCGTGGACGGCAGCCCTGAGCAGTACGTCGAAGGACTCTTCGGAAAGGACGACGCCCCGTCGGCAGGCGTCACGAATCGCCGCCCGGACGACGTGTCCCCAGGTCCAAAGGTCCTCGCGCTCCGTTTCCAGAGCAATGTCGAGCCCCAGACTTCGGACCACGCTCTCCAGACACGTCTCGTAGACGTCCTCCCGGCGCTCCGTGCACCCCGGCAGTGCCATGAACCCCTGCACCGGTTCCGCCGGGCCCCCTGCGTCAGGTCCGTGCCCGTCAGTAGCCATCCCCGCCCCCTGGAGTCGTGCTCTACGCGTGTGATCCGACGTTCGTACCAGGATGGCAAGCTTGAAGCATGAACGATGCTGCCCCGGCGCCCGCCCCCGCGCCTGCACCCCGCAAGCGTGCCCGTGTCCGTGCCCCCGAGCTGATCGGCAAGGGCGGCTGGATCAACACCGGCGGGAAGGATCTTAAGCTCGCCGACTTCCGAGGTCGCACATTGATCTTGGATTTTTGGACCTTCTGCTGCATCAACTGCCTGCATGTTCTCGACGAGCTGCGGGAGCTGGAGGAGAAGCACCGGGACACCGTCGTGATCGTCGGGGTCCACTCGCCGAAGTTCGTGCACGAGGCCGAGCACCAGGCGGTCGTGGACGCGGTCGAGCGCTACGGAGTGGAGCACCCCGTGCTCGACGACCCGGAGCTGGCCACCTGGAAGCAGTACGCGGTACGGGCCTGGCCGACGCTGGTCGTGATCGACCCCGAGGGGTACGTCGTCGCGCAGCACGCGGGCGAGGGGCACGCGCACGCGATCGCGCGGCTCGTCGAGGAGCTGGAGGCCGAGCACGAGGCGAAGGGCACGCTGCGCCGCGGCGACGGGCCGTACGTGGCGCCGGAGCCCGAGCCGACGGTGCTGCGCTTCCCCGGCAAGGCGCTGCTGCTGCCCTCCGGGACCTTCCTGGTCAGCGACACGACCCGGCATCAGCTGGTGGAGCTCGCCGAGGACGGCGAGACGGTCCTGCGGCGGATCGGGTCGGGGGCGCGCGGGTTCGCGGACGGCACGGCGGACACGGCGACCTTCAACGAGCCGCAGGGCCTGACGCTGCTGGACGGGGACGTGGTCGTCGCCGACACGGTCAACCACGCCCTGCGGCGCCTGGACCTGTCGACCGGCGAGGTGACGACCCTCGCGGGCACCGGCCGCCAGTGGTGGCAGGGCTCGCCGTCGTCCGGACCGGCCCGCGAGGTCGACCTGTCCTCGCCGTGGGACGTGGCCGTCTTCGGCGGCCGGGTGTGGATCGCGATGGCGGGCGTCCACCAGCTGTGGGCGTACGACCCCGCCGCCGGGACTGTCGCCGTCGCGGCCGGGACGACCAACGAGGGGCTCGTCGACGGGCCGGGGGACGAGGCCTGGTTCGCCCAGCCCTCCGGGCTCGCGGCCACCGCCGACCGGCTGTGGCTCGCCGACTCCGAGACGTCCGCGCTGCGCTGGGTGGACCTCGACGGGGTCGTCCACACGGCCGTGGGCACCGGGCTGTTCGACTTCGGGCACCGGGACGGGGACGCCGCTCAGGCGCTGCTCCAGCATCCGCTGGGGGTGACCGCGCTGCCCGACGGTTCGGTCGCCGTCGCCGACACCTACAACCACGCGCTGCGCCGCTACGATCCCGCGACCGGCGAGGTGAGCACGCTGGCCACGGATCTGCGGGAGCCGAGCGACGCCGTGCTGGCCGGCGAGGACATCGTGGTCGTGGAGTCGGCCCGGCACCGGCTGACCCGGCTGCGGCTGCCGGAGGAGGCGGTGCGGGTGGAGTCGGTCGCCCACCGCACGCAGCGTGCGGCCACCGAGGTGCGGCCCGGCAGATTGCAGCTGGACGTGATCTTCCAGGCTCCGGCGGGCCAGAAGCTGGACACCCGCTACGGTCCCTCGACCCGGCTGCTGGTCTCCTCGACCCCGCCCGGACTGCTGCTGGCGGGGGAAGGCGCGGACACTGACCTCTCGCGCACGCTGGAGCTGGACCCGGCGGTCACCGAGGGCGTGCTGCACGTCTCGGCGATGGCCGCGTCGTGCGACGACGATCCGGCCAACGAGTACCCGGCCTGCCATGTGCACCAGCAGGACTGGGGAGTTCCGGTCCGCCTCACCGAAGGCGGGGCGGACCGGCTGCCGTTGGTCCTGGCCGGCATGGACGACCAGGAGACGGCGGGACCCGCCTGACGGGCCGGCCCGTCGGGCGGGCGGGCGCCCCGGCAGGCCG
>NZ_JBEOWS010000201.1:0-17777 GCF_040296125.1 Streptomyces sp. NPDC002265
AATGGGTCGGCACCCCTCTTCCCGTCAGCACCCGCAGCGCCACGGGCGGTGTGGGTCAGGGCCGTTGCTCCCGGCCCATGGTCCGGGTGAAGGTCGCGGGGTCGCCGTCGAAACCCTCGACCCGCGGGCGGAAGGTCCAGCCCCCCGAGGGGTCGCGGACGAACTCCGCGACCGTCGCGGCCGTCGCGCCGAGGACATTGCCGAAGTCGTCCTCGGCCAGGACCAGATAGCCCTCGCGGATACGCAGTCCCGGGTTGAGGACGCCGACGAACGTCCGGTCGGCGGTGCGCTGTTGGATGACGACGCCGACCACCACGCGCGCGTACCGGGTGTCGAGCCGGTCGAGCTCCAGGGTCATGACCTCGTCCCAGCCGAACCCCTTGCCGTCCTTGCTGTCCCGATTGAGGTAGATCGTGCCGTCGGGGGAGCGGCTGTCGAAGTACACCGCGTAGGCAGGGGTGCCGTGCGGATCGCTCGCGAGATACGTCGCGGCGACGATGTCCAGGTCGGTGGGGGGCTCCCCCGGCGGACTCGGATCCCACTTCAGCGCGACTTCGACCTTGCGGATGCCTTTGCTGAGGCCGCTCACCGGACTCCCCTTCCCCGTGCGCCCTGCTGCCCTCGGGCCGAACTGCCCTTTCCGCAGGGCTTTTTGTCCATCCTGCCACGCGCGCGCGGCGATCGGGCGGCTGCTCTCGGCCGCACCGTGACGGGCGCCACGCTCCGGGCCGTACGATGGCGCGGTGCTGGTCAAGTGGATTCGCTGCACCGTGGTGGACCGCCGCGGCTTCGAGCGGGGGCAGCGAAAGTGGGCGGGGCTTCTCGGCGAGCCGGGGTTTCGGGGGCAGGGCGGGGGCTGGAGCAGGGCACGGCCCTCGGTGGCGCATGTCTTCGCGTTCTGGGAGAGCCGCGCGTTCTACGACTCCTTCATGGCCCGTTCCCACGACCGGCTGGCGGCGTCCCAGGCCGGCACGTTCAAGGACAGCCAGGTCAAGCTGTTCGACCACCGCTTCGACGTGAAGACCGGTTTCGAGCCGCGCTTCACGGACGCGGACCTGATCAGGGTGGCCCTCTGCCGCGTCCACGAGGAGCGCGCCGAACACTTCACCCTCATGCAGGAGAAGGTCTGGAATCCCGCGATGGCCGGTTCGCCCGGCATGATCCGCGGGCTGTTCGGCGAGGCGCCGGGGCCCGAGTTCCTGGTCATGTCCATGTGGCGTTCGGAGGCCGAGCACGGCAAGTACCGCACCGAGCGGGTGGAGCGGCTCGCACTGCGGGCCCAGTTGGAGGCGGACGTCGCCGCGCTGACCGGGGACATCGTGGAGATGGAGCCGGGCTGGACGGTGTGACGGGCGTCTGCACGGCGATCGGGCGCGCTTCCGTGCCGTCGTAGAGACTTCGGCGCACCGACTGAATCGAATGTTCGTACGATGTCTGGCGTGCTGATCACGTGTCTTCGTGCGGCCTCGACGTGCTGAACGCGTGCTTTCGTGCGCCCTCGGCCCGGCTGACCTGGCCGGGGTCCGGTTCGGTCGACGTGGTGCTGATGTGGCCCCTGGTGTGAGTTCTGTGTGACCTACGCCGTATACGGGCCGCAGAAGTCTTCGCCGGGCCGTCACTCGATCTAGGGTTTTGGCATGGCACGACCACGGCGCATCGTCCTTGTCCGGCACGGCGAGTCGACGGGCAATGTTGATGACACCGTCTACGAGCGGGAGCCCGACCATGCCCTCGCCCTGACCGAACGGGGCTGGCGGCAGGCCGAGGAGACGGGCAAACGCCTGCGCGAGGTGTTCGGCCGCGAGCGCGTCAGCGTGTACGTCTCCCCGTACCGCCGTACCCACGAGACCTTCCGGGCCTTCCACCTCGACCCCGAGCTCATACGCGTGCGTGAGGAGCCGCGGCTGCGCGAGCAGGACTGGGGGAACTGGCAGGACCGCGACGACGTGCGGTTGCAGAAGACCTATCGGGACGCCTACGGGCACTTCTTCTTCCGCTTCCCCCAGGGCGAGTCCGGCGCCGATGTGTACGACCGGGTCGGCGGCTTCCTGGAGAGCCTGTTCCGCAGCTTCGAGGACCCCGACCACCCGCCGAACGTGCTCCTGGTGACCCACGGACTGGCCATGCGGCTGTTCTGCATGCGCTGGTTCCACTGGACGGTCGCGGAATTCGAGTCGCTGTCGAATCCGGGGAACGCGGAGATCCGGATGCTCGTTCTGCGGGACGACGGCCGGTACACGCTGGACCGGCCGTTCGTGCGCTGGCGAGAGCCGGAACCGTACGGGATCACCGACTAGAGCCGGAACCGTACGGGATCACCGGATAGAGTAGGAGAGCGATGACCCCTGATTCCTCACGCGACGGGCGCCTGGACCGCGCCCTGGCGAGCCTGCGCGGACTGGCGGTGGGGGACGCGCTGGGCTCGCAGTTCTTCGTACCCGTGAACTATCCCCTGCTCAAGCAGCGAGAGCTGCCGCCCGGCCCCTGGCAGTGGACCGACGACACCGAGATGGCATGCTCCGTGGTCGCCGTCCTGGCCGCCCACCACCGCATCGACCAGGACGCCCTGGCCCGGTCCTTCGCCGAGCGCCACGACTTCGACCGCGGTTACGGCCCCGCGGTCAACCGCCTGCTGCGCCTCGTCCGGGAGGGCGGCGACTGGCGTGAGCTGGCCGCGGCGCTCTTCAACGGACAGGGCTCGTGGGGCAACGGCGCCGCGATGCGGATCGCGCCCCTGGGCGCCTACTACGCGGACGATCCCGAGCAGGCGACCCACCAGGCGGAGATCTCCGCCTATCCGACGCACCAGCACCGTGAGGCCGTCGTCGGCGCCATGGCCGTCGCCGCGGCCGCCGCGCTGGCGGGCGCCCCGGGCGGGCCGCCCAGCGCCGAGGAGCTGCTGGACGGAGTGGTCGCGCTGATCCCGAAGAGCGCCGTCGGCGCGGGGCTGCGGCGCGCCCGGAGCATGCTGGACTACGGTGACGCGGGCACGGTCGCGGCCGTGCTGGGCTGCGGACGGCGTACGACCGCCCAGGACACGGTGCCCTTCGCCCTCTGGTCGGCGGCGCGAGCGCTGGGCGACTACGAAGAGGCCTTCTGGACGACCGCACAGGTCGGCGGCGACGTGGACACGACCTGCGCGATCGTGGGCGGGGTGCTCGCCGCGGGCAAGGCGGGGGCACCGCCGGCCGGCTGGCTGGAGCAGACGGAGGCCCTGCCGGACTGGGCCGTGCCGACGTCTGCGTGAACCGGTGCGGGGCCGGACCGTGTGAACCGGTGCGGGGGACCGGACCCCGTGAACCGGTGTGGGGGACCGGACCGCCGACGGTCCCGTCGTGGGACCGTCGGGCGCGGCCCGGTCACCCCTGGTGCCTCGTGGGACCGACCGGATCAGCCGGCCGTGGGGCCCGCCGTCCCCGCGAGCGCATCCAGATCGCTCTTGCGGACCCGGATCACCAGCCAGGCCGTCACCAGGGCGAGCAGGGCCATGGCGGCGGCCGGGACGAACGCCGTGGAGATGCCCTCGGCGAGTACCTCGTGCCCCCAGGGCGCGGGCAGTTGGTGCGTCCTGGCGAACTCCGCCTTCTGTTCCGCCGAACCGTCGGCGAGGAACTTCGGCAGCTGCTTCTCCGCCTCGTTCTTGCTGGCCGTGCCGAACACGGTGGTCAGAATGGACAGGCCGAGCGAACCACCCACCTGCTGCGTCGCGTTGAGCAGCCCGGAAGCGGCACCCGCCTCGTGCTGGGCGACCCCGGAGACCGCGGTCACCGTCACCGTGACGAAGTTCAGCCCCATACCGAAACCGAAGATCAGCATCGGCCCCAGCACCCCGCCCGCGTAGGAGCTGTCGGGGCTGATGAGGGACTGCCAGGCGAGCCCGACCACCACGAGCGCGGAGCCGGTGAGCAGGAACGGCTTGGGGCCGAGCACCGGAAGGAAGCGTTGCGACAGCCCGGCCCCGACGGCGATCGCGGCCGTCACGGGCAGAAAGGCGACACCCGCCATGATCGGGCTGTAGCCGAGCACGTTCTGCACGAACAGCACGATGTAGAAGAACATGCCGAACATCGCCGCCGCGAGGCTCAGCATGATCACGTACGTGCCCGAGCGGTTGCGGTCGCTGAACATCCGCAGCGGGGTGATCGGCTCCCGGGCCCGCCTCTCGATGAACACGAAGGCGATCAGCAGTACTGCCGCGACCCCGAAGGAACCGCGGGCGAGGCCGTCCCGCCAGCCTTCCTCGGCGGCTCGGATGAAGCCGTACACCAAGGACGCCATGCCTACCGTCGAGGTCAGCGCGCCCGCGATGTCGAAGCGTCCGGGGTGCCGTTCGGACTCGTTGATGTAGAGCGGGGCCAGTACGGCGATCAGCACACCGATCGGCACGTTGACGAAGAGCACCCACCGCCAGTCGAGCCACTGGGTGAGCATGCCTCCCGCGAGCAGGCCGATGGCTCCGCCGCCCGCGGACACGGCGGCGAACACACCGAAGGCCCGGTTGCGTTCCGGGCCCTCCGGGAAGGTGGTGGTGATGAGCGCCAGCGAGGTGGGCGAGGCGATCGCGCCCCCCATGCCCTGCAGGGCGCGCGCCGCGAGCAACTGCCAGGGCTCCTGGGCGAGCCCGCCCAGGAGCGAGGCGAAGGTGAACAGCAGGATGCCGGTCATGAACACCCGACGGCGGCCCAGGATGTCACCCGCCCGCGCGCCGAGCAGCAGCAGCCCGCCGAAGGTGAGGGTGTAGGCGCTGACCACCCAGGTGAGATCGGTCGTGCTGAATTCGAGCGCTTCTTGAATGTGCGGGAGAGCGATGTTCACAATCGTCGCGTCGAGTACCACCATGAGTTGGCAGGCCGCGATGACCGTGAGCGCTATGCCGGGATGCCCCTCCCGGCGGGCCGCTCCTGGCTTCTGGTTCTTGATCAACTGAGAGGTTGTCACGATGGGTCCCCCACAAGAGCGTTAGTGAACGCTCGCGTTCACTGTCGCGTCAACGGTAGTGAGTCCCCGATAGTGAACGCAAGCGTTCACTTAATGCTTTACCGGCCGGCGTGTCCCCCAACGGCGCCGCGCGGCACCCCCCTTGTCCCCGGAAACACCCGCATCCCCTGCACGTTGGAGACGCTCAGATGGTTACTTCGCGCTGGACGGCCGCCCCCGCTCAGGCGGCCTCGCTCCGGCGGCGCGGCGTCGTACTCGAACGCGCGATCCTGGACGCCGCGCTGGAGCAACTCGGCACGGTCGGCTGGAACAGCCTCACCATGGAAGGAGTCGCCGCCGGCGCCCAGACGGGCAAGGCCGCGGTCTACCGGCGATGGCCGTCGAAGGAGGATCTGGTCGCGGACGCGCTCCAGGCCGGACTGCCGCGACTGGACGCGGCCCCCGACCTGGGAGGCGTGCGCTCGGACCTGATCGCGCTGTGCCTGCAGGCGCGTGCGGCGATGTTCTCGCGCCCCGGGCTCGCCCTGCGCTCGGTGATTCACGAATGCGACCAGGCGCAGGCGGAACGCTTCCATCAGGTGATCGTCGGAGGGGTCGTGGAGCCGACCATAAGGATGCTGCGCGAGATCATCGAGCGTGGTATCGGGCGGAACGAGGTCCGATCCGACGCGATCAGCAGCTACGTCCTCGACGCCATCCCAGCCATGATGATGTACCGATCGAAGATGTGCGTGAGCGAATGGAGCGACCTGGAGATCGAGGAGATGATCGACCAGCTGATGATGCCGCTGCTGCGTCCCGCCGGTGCCTGAGGGCGTTGCGGTGAGACGCCGAGGGCGCTCGGGCAAACCGGGGTGTCGCGCGGGGATCCGGGCGGCGTAGGCTAAGGGCGCCATGCCGTACGAACCACCTACCCACACCGTCGAGCGCTCCCTGCGCGCCACGACCGGAGCGAAGGTCATTGCCGGTGTCGACGAAGTGGGGCGCGGTGCGTGGGCCGGTCCCGTCACCGTCTGCGCGGCGGTCACCGGACTGCGCCGGCCCCCGCAGGGGCTCACCGACTCGAAGCTGCTCACCGTCAAGCGGCGCACCGAACTCGCCCTGGAACTCCGGACGTGGGTGACGTCGTACGCCTTGGGTCACTCCTCTCCGGAGGAGATCGACGACCTGGGGATGACGGCGGCGCTGCGGCTGGCGGCGGTGCGCGCGCTCGAAGCCCTGCCGGTCCGGCCCGACGCGGTGATCCTCGACGGGAAGCACGACTACCTGGGCGCGCCCTGGCAGGTGCGCACGGTCATCAAGGGCGACCGGTCCTGCGTGGCCGTCGCGGCGGCCTCGGTGATCGCCAAGGTGGAGCGCGACAAAATGATGGCCGAACTCGGCATCGACCATGCAGACTTCGGCTTTGCGGACAACGCGGGCTATCCGTCGCCCGTCCACAAGGCCGCACTGGAGGAGCGGGGCCCCACCCCGTACCACCGGTTGTCGTGGGCGTATCTTGATGCGCTGCCCCAGTGGCGGCATCTCAAGAAGGCCCGCAGCTGGGCGGATGGACGCGTTCCGGAGATCGAGGGTCAGCTCGGCTTCGACTTCTGACGATTCCGCTCGCGCCGATGTGTCACCCGCTGACGCGAGCCGCACCAATGTTTGATAAATAACAGCTCATGCCTCTCATTCCCGAGGAGCCTCAGATTCACGAGAGTGCCCAGGGTCCCCGCGCCACTCCGGCCAGCGGCCGCACTGCGCCGACCCCCCGTCCCGTACCCGGACCACGTCCCGCGGCGCCATCGCGCCCCGGTCGTCCCGGACCTCTTCGGCCCGCGCCGCCGGTGCAACGCATTCCGCGCGACGTGGCCAAGCCCGAACCGTCGGGCCCCGCTGTTCCCGCCCCCGCCGCCCCGGCGACTCCGCAGCTCCAGCTGATCCCGGCTTCGGCCGAGGGTGCGCTCGACGCCGCGGAGGAAGCCGTGGACCTGCTCCTGGACTCGGGTCGAGTCCCCGGTGACGTACTTGTGCTCACCACCGGCGATCCGCACCCCTGGGCCGCTCACGAGCTGTCCTTCGGTGAAGCCTCCTACTGGGCGCAGCACGACACGCGAGACGACGTCTTCTACACCGACGTCACCATCGCGGGCCGTGCGGGATCCCGTCCCGTGGTCGTCGTGGCCGTCAACGGCGGCACGGCCGACGCCGCCGCCTCCGCGCTGTCGCTCGCTCGGGCCAAGGCCGGTGTGCTGCTGATCGTCTGCGGTGACCCGCAGCAGATCAACACGCTGCCGGGCGCAGGCGCCTGAATCCAGCACGTCGGTTCCGGCAGACGCCGGAGCGACGGGGTGCCGCCGTGGTGGCATCGGCACGGTGGGCGTTTCGGCATGCCCGGGCGGCCGTGGGCGTGCGCTCCGGGCACGCCCACGCCCGCTCCGGGAATGCCGCACTGAGGCGCGCCGTGGGGCGGGCATTGCCGCCCGGCCGTGCGCGGTGCCCGGCGTTTGCCGGGCTGTGGCGTTGGATGTTTGCCGGGCCATGGTGTTCGGCGTCCGCCGGACTGTGGCGTTCGGCGTCCGCCGGGTCGTAGGCGTCCGGCGAGCAGGGGCAGTCCCGGCGATGTCAGGACGGTACGGGCACCCCACGGCGAGGCCAGGTCACGCTTCGCGTACGGAAGTCGTACTCCGTACGGAAGCGCACCACCTGACAGGAAGCCGTACGCGGCTCGTCGGCGCCTTGAGGGCGCGGCCGAGCCCGCCGTCCGCGCCCATGCCGGTGGCCCGTGCTCACCCGGACCGCACGGGCCGGACTCCGCCCGTGCCGCCGGGCGGCGGGACCTCAGCGGGCGGCCGCCCGCAGCAGGACCTCCGAAGCGGCGCCACCGGTCCGGGGTATACGCGGCGGCATCTCGGACAACGCGAAGGGCTCCGGCGCCGAGTCGGCGTGCGGACGACGGCCACCACGGCCCTCGCCGAAGACCTGCCAGCCGTCGTCGGTCAGCGTGATGTACGCCCCGCACCGCAGTCCGTGCAGTGTGCAGGCGTCGCGCAGCCCCCACATCCAGGCGCCGTCCTCCTCCGTCCAGCGGGCGTCGCCCTCCCGGCAGTAGAGCAGCACCGCGGTGCGTACCGGGGTGCGGCGCCGCAGGTCGTGCGGAATGACCCGGCGTAGTTGGGCGAGCAGCGCGTTACGGAACATCCAGCCGTCGGCCGGAGCCGACCGGCGGACGAAGGAGGCACTCGCCTGTACGCGTTCCTCCTGGTCGAGAACCGCCACGACCGCCATCGCCGGCCGAGGGCTGTGCCGGGAATGGAGGCCGCTGACGACCTCTCGTGGGTTGCGCAGCAGCGGAATTCCTGCGGCGGCCCACTCCGCGGGTTCGAGCATGCGGCTGACGGAAGCGGCGGACGTGGATGTCGACAACGATGCTGCCGAGGACGGAGCGAATCCGAAGGTCACGGTCCTCCCTTCGGCTACGCGCCCACTGCGGGCGGGTCGGATTCGGGGGAGCGCGCACCGCAGCAAAGCCCTACCTGATCACGGACGAGCCGTGCGGGGAGCGGAGCTCAATTCTTGCTGTCGAACTTGGATGCGGCAACGAGCAATTGGGGCCACCGACCTGTATGTAGCCGTGTGTGACTTATATCCCTACCCCGTGTTTCACCCGGTGATACGCGGGGCGGCTTCGTACGGTCCGTTCTGCGCTGGTGAGGAAACGGAGCGTGGCGAATTCGAGTGCCCGCGCCCATGTCCCGCGCCCATGTCCCGCGCCCATGTCCCGCGCCCATGTCCCGCGTCCGGTCAGCCCTGCACGGCGAGCACCAGCGGCAGCACCTCCTGAGCCCCGGCCCGGCGCAGCATCCGGGCCGCCACCGCCAGCGTCCAGCCGGTCTCGGTGAAGTCGTCCACGAGCAGGACCGGCCCGCGGGCCTCGGCGAGCGCGGCAGCGAGCGCGGGCGGCACGGTCAGCGCCCCGTCGAGCGCCTTGAGGCGCTGAGCACTGTTGCTGCGGAAGACCGCGGCGGCGTCCCCCGCGTACTCCATGCTGCCGAGCAGCGGCAGACGGCCGACCTCCGCGATACGGGCACCCAGGGACTGCACCAGCCGCGGCCGGGTGCGGGAGGCGACCGTGACCACACCCACCGGGCGCTGCCGGGCGTCCGCAGCGCCCGAGGCCCAGCCGTCGGGACCCTTCGCCCAGTCGGCCAGCACACCCACCACGGCCTTCGCGACATCGTCCGGAACCGGCCCGTCGGGGGACGTGGGCGTGAGCATCGGCCGCAGCCGGTTTCCCCAGCCGATGTCCGACAATCGCCCCAGCGCGCGCCCCGAAGCGGCCTGTTCGGCGGCGGGAATCCGCCCCTTGAGCTCCACACCGATCGCCGGCAGCCCCGTGGGCCACATACGGCGCGGCTCCACCTCGACGCCGGCCCGGCCCAGATCGCCGCGCGCGGCCTCCACCGAGACCGAGGACGTGTCGGCGACGAAGCGCGCGCCCGCGCAGTTGTCGCACCGGCCGCAGGGCTTGGCCCCCTCGTCGTCGAGCTGCCGCTGGAGGAACTCCATCCGGCAGTCCGTCGTCCGCGCGTACTCGCGCATCGCCTGCTGTTCGGCCTTCCGCTGCCGCGCCACCCAGGCGTACCGCTCCGTGTCGTAGGTCCACGGCTGTCCGGTGGCGACCCAGCCGCCCTTGACCCGCCGGACCGCCCCGTCCACGTCGAGCACCTTGAGCATCGTCTCCAGCCGGGAGCGGCGCAGTTCCACCAACGGCTCCAGAGCGGGCAGCGACATCGGCCGGCCCGCGTGGGCGAGCGCGTCGATGGTCCGGCGCACCAGATCCTCCGGCGGGAAGGCGAGCGAGGCGAAGTACTCCCAGATCGCCTCGTCCTCCTTTCCGGGAAGAAGGAGCACCTCGGCATGTTCGACACCGCGACCGGCACGGCCGACCTGCTGGTAGTAGGCGATGGGGGAGGAGGGCGACCCCAGGTGCACCACGAAGCCCAGGTCGGGCTTGTCGAATCCCATCCCGAGGGCGGAGGTGGCGACCAGCGCCTTGACCTTGTTGCCGAGCAGATCGTCCTCGGCCTGCTGCCGGTCGGCGTTCTCCGTCTTTCCCGTGTACGAGGCGACGGTGTGCCCGCGTTGCCGCAGGAAGGCGGAGACCTCCTCGGCGGCCGCCACGGTGAGCGTGTAGATGATCCCCGATCCCGGCAGCTCGTCCAGGTGGTCGGCGAGCCACGCCATCCGGTGGGCGGCGTCCGGCAGCGCCAGCACCCCCAGACTCAGGCTGTCCCGGTCCAGCGGGCCGCGCAGCACCAGGGCGTCCGACGTGCCCCCGGTGCCGAGTTGTTCGGCGACATCGGCGGTCACACGCGCGTTGGCGGTGGCGGTGGTCGCGAGCACCGGCACGCCTGCCGGGAGATCGGTGAGCATGGTCCGCAGACGGCGGTAGTCGGGGCGGAAGTCGTGGCCCCAGTCGGAGATGCAGTGCGCCTCGTCCACGACGAGGAGTCCGGTGGCGGCGGCCAGCTTCGGCAGCACCTGGTCCCGGAAGTCCGGGTTGTTCAGCCGCTCCGGGCTGACCAGCAGGACGTCCACCGTGCCGGCGGCGATCTCGCCCTGGACCGTCTCCCACTCCTCCGTGTTCGCGGAGTTGATGGTCCGGGCGTGGATGCCGGCCCGGGCCGCGGCGTCGACCTGGTTGCGCATCAGCGCCAGCAACGGGGAGACGATCACCGTGGGACCGCTGCCCCGGGCCCGCAGCAGTGAAGTCGCCACGAAGTAGACCGCGGACTTGCCCCACCCCGTGCGCTGCACCACCAGCGCCCGGCGCTTCTCGGCGACCAGCGCCTCGATCGCCCGCCACTGGTCCTCGCGCAGCCGGGCCGCGCCGGTGGGGTCCCCGACGAGGCGGGCGAGGACCGTGTCGGCGGCCGCCCGCAGATCCGCGTTGCTCGTGTGCTCCATGCGGTCCATACAACACGACCGCACTGACAGGCGGCGGTTGCGGCGGGATCCGCCCGGGTTCCGGCGGGGCTCCGGTGGGGTTCCGTCGGGGTTCCGGCGTGATGATGTGTCCCTGATCGGAGTTGTCCACAGGGTCAAGCGGAGCTTCGTAATCCGCGAGATTGTCGGCGCATGACGAATCACGGCGAAACGACTGGATCGTTCGAAAACGGCGACATGGCACAGCACGCGGGCATGGAGCACCACTCCTTCGCAGAGGCCGCCGACACGCACCACGTCACCCTGCGCACCCCGGCCGAGCTGGCCGATGCCCTGCCCTATCTGCTCGGGTACCGGCCGGAGGACAGCATCGTCCTGGTCGCCCTGCACGACCAGGGCGGCCGGGGCCGGTTCGGCGGCAGGGCCCGGCTCGGCATTCCGGCCGGCCCCGACGACTGGGCCTCGGCAGCCCGGCAGCTGGCGCACGGACTGGTGACCGGCAGCGAGCGCAGGGGCCGCCGGCCCGCGCAGATGGTCGCCTACCTCTGCCAGGAACCGGGCAAGGGGGAATCGGGCCGGCACGTCATGGAGCGGCTGCGACCCCTGGCCCAGCACATCCGTCTCGAGTGCGGTCTCCTCGACGCGCCGGTCGTCGAAGCGCTGTGCGTCTCGGACGGCCGTCTGTGGTCGTACTGCTGCACCGGCGAAGCCTGCTGTCCGGCCGAAGGCATCGCGATGGGCCTGCCCGGCACCTCCGTGCTGGCCGCCGCGGCCACCTACGCCGGACTCCAGGTGCGCGGCACCCTGCGTGAACTCCGGGCCAGGCTGCTGCCCTGGGAGACGGCGGCGGCGCTCGACCAGGAGGCGGCCCTGGACGGCGCCGGCCGGAAGCTGGTCCCCAGGATCCTTGACGACACGAGCCGTGCCCTGGTGGCGGACGAGACCATGGCGCTGGCCCGGCAGGTCATGCGGCGCTACGCCGGGGCGCCTGCCGTCTCCGGCACGCTCATGGCCGACGGCCGCGACGACGAACTGCTGGAGCACACCGAAGCCGCGGCTCTCATCCTCGGACTTCAGGACCGCACCACCCGGGACTGGGCCGCCGCATGGATGGAGGGCGACGAGGCGGGCCCCGCACTCCGGCTCTGGCGCGCACTCGCCCGTCGCTGCGTGGGGTCCTACGGCGAACACGCCGCCGTGCCGCTCACGCTGGCCGGGTGGGTCGCATGGTCGACCGGCGACGAACTGGAGGCCAGGGAAGCGCTGGCCATGGCTCTGGGTGCCGACCCGGAGTACCTCTTCGCGCGTCTGCTGCACCAGGCCTGCAACGAGGGCCTCGATCCGGAGTCGGTCCGCCGCTGCCTGCGCACCGAGCGCCAGGAACGCGAGCGCTGCGGGCGTCCCGTGTCCGAGCAGGCCGAGCAGGCCGAGCAGGCAGTGGAAGCGGGGTGTACGGAGACCGACGTCCTGGCCTCGGACGGGATGACCGAGCCGGTCGCCGATGACGCGGCCGCACCGCCGCCGGGTTCCGCCGCGAGCCCCGCGGCCGCCTCCGCCCCGGTAGAGGCGTCCCGGCGTCGACGTCGCGCCCGCCGGGCCGGTACGGCGGAGGACCGCGCCGGTACCACCGCACCGGGCCACACGCGACCGTCAGGCGCGGGTACGGGGAAGGCCGCCGGGCGGCGCCGGGGCGCGAGCGGCGCGGGAGGCGTGCGCCTCGGCCGCGGTGACGCCGAGGGGGAGAGGGGAGGGGGAGAGGCACCGTGACACCGCCATTCGGTGGGGCTGTCCCGGTGGGGCCGTGACCCGAGGGTTCCCCGCTCCGTTCACCTGAGTGGCGGAACGCGTGGACGGGGCGCGCCGCCACAGCCCACGTACCGCCCGCCCCGGCACTCCGCCCGGCGCCGCCCACGCCAGGGGCGCACAGAGCGCAGAAGAAGCCACCGTATGCACAGAGACCAGCCCACTCCGCCCTCCGCCGCCGATACCTCCTTCGCCGCCGGCCCTCCCGCACCACCCTCTCCGCTCGGCGCGGAGCCGCGGGCCGCGGACGATTCCGGTGCGGGCCGCGACCAGCCGTCCGCGCCCGGGAGCCCTGACCGGACCCCCCAGCCCACGGCCCAGGACCGCACCGCCCGGCCCACGGGAGACGGATCCCCCGCTTCGCCTTCCTCCCCTGCGCCCGCAGGCCGAACGCAGCCGCCCTTGCCGGCGAACCGTGCGTGGGCGCCGTCCCCGCGCGGCGGCCCGGCGCGCCGTCCCCCCACCACCCCGTCAGGAGGGGCTCCGCAGCAGACCCCACCCCCCACACCGCGCCGCGCCACCGATCTGCCTCCCACCCACACCGCACTGATCTGCGTGGCCCTTCCCGGGCTCGCGATCTCCACGGATCAGGCGCAGCTCACCGGGCGGGGACTGGAGGGGTACTACCGAGCGGGCCGACGTCTGCTGTCCCGTTGCCAGGTCCGCGTGGCCGGGCGCGAACCGCTGGCGGTCCAGGCCCGGATGGCCACGGCGGACCAGGCCCGCTTCCTGGGGACCCTGCGCTCCTCGCCCGGCGCGGGCCCCGATCCGGACATCGTCGTCGAGCGCATCCGCCACGCGGACGGCACGGAGCGGATCACGCTGCACAGCACCTCGCCACGCCCCCTGCGTTTCCCGGTCGAGGTGGCTCTGGGCACCGACCTGGCCGACCTGGGCGCCATCGCGTCCGGGACCGCGGGGCCCGAGCTGCCCGCCAGCGTCCACGACGGCGGCCTGCGCTGGACCTGCGCCCTCGGCACGTCGGCGGTCACCGCCGATCCGCCGCCGGCCGACGCGCTGGCCTCGGCGGGCCTGCTGCGCTGG
Source organism: Streptomyces sp. NPDC002265 (assembly GCF_040296125.1). Lineage (NCBI taxonomy): Bacteria > Bacillati > Actinomycetota > Actinomycetes > Kitasatosporales > Streptomycetaceae > Streptomyces > Streptomyces sp. NPDC002265. The sequence continues at coordinate 13,717 of NZ_JBEOWS010000201.1, forward strand.
GACGTCGAACTGCCTCCCGGAGGCAGGACGACTCTGGAACTGCGCGTGCGATCGGACGGCGCCGGACCCGTTCGCGCGGTGGGCCGCACGGCGACGACTCCGCTCGCCGCCGCTCGGGCGACCGGTGAGCATCCGGGCGCCCAGGCCCTGATGCGGGTGAGCGTCGAGGACCTCCAGGCACTGCTGCTGCGCGACCCGGCGCACCCTGCCGACACCTACCTCGCGGCCGGAGTGCCCTGGCGCTGCGGACTGGCGCCGGCCGAGGCGCTCACCGCGGCCCGGATGACCCTGCCGCTCGGCACCCGGCTGGCCGCGAGCACACTGCGCGTCCTCGCCCGCACCCAGCTCCCGGGCTCGGGCGCGATCCCGGGTCCGCTGCGGGACGCGGGCCCGCGACTGCCGCCGACCTGTACATCCACCGAGGCCACCGTGCTGTTCCCGGTGCTTCTCGCGGAGGCGCGCCGCTGGGGGTTGCCCGAGCGCGAGACCGAGGAACTGCTGCCGGCGGCCGAACGCTGTCTGACCTGGCTGCGGACCACGGTGGGCGACGACGGAACCTATCTGTACGACCCGCAGACCGACGGCCCCGCCCGCTGCGAGACGCAGGCCCACGCCCACCGTGCCGCACTGCTCGGCGCCGATCTGCTGGACGCCTGCGGACGGCCCGGCGGTGACGGACTGCGGCAGTGGGCGAGAGCACTGCGGGGCGCGTTCCGGGAGGACTTCTGGGTCGAACACCCCGGCGGCGGTCGGCCCGCGGCCGCGCGTGCCTCGGACGGACGCCTCCTGACGCACTTCGGCGCCTTCGCCGTCCACCTGCTCGACACCGGCCTGCTCGGCGAGGGCGAACTGGCACCGGGTCTGCTGGACAAGGTGCGGACGGAGCAGCTCGCCCGACTGCTCGGCGGCCCGGCGATGGACTCCGGCTGGGGGCTGCGCGGGCTCGGCGCCGACGAAGCGGGCTACAACCCCCTCGGTCACCGCGGCGGTGCCGTGCGGGTCCAGGAGACAGCCGTGGCCGTCGCGGGTCTGGCCGCCGCGGGGTACGAGAAGGAGGCGACCTCACTGCTGCGCGGAGTCCTGACGGCAGCCGAGACCTTCGGCCACCGACTGCCGGAGATGTACGCGGGCGAGCAGCGCACCGACGGGAGCGCTCCCGTACCGCACCCCGCGGCCTGCCGCCCGGCGGCCGTCGCGGCAGCCGCCGGGGTCCTGATGCTGACCACTCTCGCCGGGATCCGCCCCGACGTTCCGGCCGGCACCGTGACGCTGCGTCCCGTGCGCAGCGCGCCCCTGGGCGAGATCGGCCTGACCGGTCTGCGCGTCGCGGGCGCGCCCTTCTCGGTGCGGGTCGGCAGACTCGGCCTCGCCATGGTCGAGGAGGCGGCCGACGGACTCCAACTCGGAGCCTGACCGCAAGCCGCATCACACCGCACAGAGCGCCACACCGTCTCTCGGAGGCCCGGGCGGGGAGGCCGCCGTGAGGTGCTCTTCGAACGGAGCGGACCGGCCGTCGATGGGACCGGCGAAGGGAGTGTTTATCGTCAGGAAGACGACTATGATCACGGCATGCCCTACGACCCGTCAGCCTTTCCGCCCTTTGCCGTCACCGTGGACCTGGTCGTGCTGACCGTGCGCCGTCATGCCCTGTGCGCGCTGGCGGTACGCAGGGGGGAATCGCCGTTCCAGGGGCGTTGGGCGCTTCCCGGCGGCTTCGTACGGGCCGACGAGGACCTTTCGCAGGCCGCGGCGCGCGAGCTCGCCGAGGAGACGGGGCTGCGGGCCCACGACCCGGACGTCCCCGCCCAGGACAACGGTGCCCACCTCGAACAGCTCGCCACCTACGGCGACCCCAAGCGGGACCCGCGGATGCGTGTGGTCAGCGTCGCTCACCTCGCGCTCGCCCCGGATCTGCCGGCACCCCGCGCCGGCGGCGACGCCAGCAACGCGCGCTGGGCGCCCGTGGAGGAACTGCTGCAGCAGGGCGGTTACGGCCGTGACGGCGAACCTGTCGCGCCGCTCGCCTTCGACCACGCCCAGATCCTCTCCGACGGCGTGGAGCGCGCCCGCTCCAAGATCGAGTACTCGTCGCTGGCCACGGCGTTCTGCCCCACCGAGTTCACCGTCGGCGAGCTGCGGCGGGTCTACGAGGCCGTGTGGGGCGTGGCGCTCGACCCGCGCAACTTCCACCGCAAGGTGACGGGCACGCCCGGCTTCCTGGTCCCCACCGGCGGCACCACCACCCGGCAGGGCGGCCGCCCCGCCCAGCTGTTCCGTGCCGGCGGCGCCACGCTGCTCAACCCTCCGATGCTCCGCCCCGAGGTCTGAACCCGGCCGCCGGAAGCCGTCATTGCGGCGGGCCGTCCCGCGCTGACGGGCAGGGCACCGGGCCAACCGGTCGTCTGCCGCCGCAGCACGCCGTGCGATACCTGGCAAATTGGACATAGCGCGCTATCTTGCTTCAGGTGATCCAGGCCTTCGGACTGACCAGCAACCACCGCAAGGACCGTCCGCCCGTGGTCGACGACGTCTCCTTCGAGGCGCGCGGGGGCCGCGTGACCACGCTGCTCGGCGCAGCGGACGCGGGCAAGACCACGGCTCTGAAACTCATGCTCGAACTCCAACACGGCCGTGGTGTCACCCACTTCAGAGGGCGCCCCCTGCACCACATCCCTCATCCGTCGCACGAGGTGGGCGTGCTCCTCGGAGATGTCCCGGGGCATCCGGCCCGCACGGTCCGCGGCCACCTCCGCATGCTGTGCGCCGCCTCCGGGGTCCCGGCGCGCAGAGCCGACGAAGTCCTCGAAGTCGTCGGCCTCGTCAGTCTGCGCCACGAGCGCCTCGGCACCCTCTCGCGCGGCGTGGACCGACGCCTCGGTCTCGCCTGTGCTCTGCTGCCCGACCCGCACACCCTCGTGCTCGACAGCCCCACAGCGGGCCTCAACGCCCGTGAGGGCCGGTGGCTGCACGGAATGCTGCGCGCACACGCCACTCAAGGCGGCACGGTCCTGCTCACCACCGCCGACCCCAAGGAGGCCGCCCGCACCGCCGACCGGATCGTCACGCTGGAGCGGGGCCGGGTCGTCGCCGACCAGGAGGCCGAGGACTTCGCCCGCACGCGGCTGCGCCCCCGTGTCGTCGTCCGCAGCCCGCAGGCCGCCCGGCTCGCGGCCGTGCTCTCGCAGGAGGCCCGCGCCGCCCGACGGTCCGTCGAGGTGGCGCAGGACGGCGGCAACCGCCTCTCCGTCTACGGCAGTACCTGTGCCGACGTCGGCGAGACCGCGTTCCGGCACGGCATCCTCGTACACAAACTCGCCGACGAGACCGGCGACATGGGGCCTGGAGCCGAGGCCGGGCAGAGCGGCCCCTGGAACGGCGAACTGCCCGACGCGGGTGAGTCGGGGGCGAGGGCCCACCGCAAGGGGAGGCTCCCCGTCGTTCCCGACGCCGCCCCCCTCGTCGTCGGTCCACCTCCGGCTCCCACGGAGACCTCCCCCGAACCCGACACCGCCCACCCCGTCGGCCGGCCCCATCCGTCCGCCGAGGACCTGCCGTCCGCGGAGGTGCCGCATCCGTCGGCCGGCGACCCGTCGTCCGTCGATGTGCCGCATCCGTCCGACGGCGGTCCGTCCTCACACGACGCTCCGCATCCGTCCGCGGACGAGTCGCCGTCCGCCGACGTTCCGCATCCGTCCCCCGACTTTCCGCGACCGTCCGTGGACGAGCCGATGTCCGCCGACGTTCCGCATCCGTCCGTCGACGAGTCGCTCCCGTCCGCCGACGGGCCACCGTCCGTCGGCGTTCGGCAGCCCACGACCGACGCGCCGCTCCCGCTCACCGACGCGCCGCTCCCGCTCACCGACGTATTCGCCGACGCGCGACCCCAGCGCACCGACGCATCGCTTCCGTCCCCGGCCACGTCACTGCATCCCCGTAGGGCGACCGTCCCGGGCGGCGGGGAGACGGCCAATGTCCCGGAGGCACCCAAGGCCCGAGAGGCGTCCGAGGCCCGAGAGACGGCCGGGACCGCGGAGATGCCCGGCGTCGCGGATATCCGCGAC
>NZ_JBEOWS010000202.1:0-17505 GCF_040296125.1 Streptomyces sp. NPDC002265
GCCGCCGTGGGGCGGACCGGGGCAGTCGGGGCCGGAGGGCCAGGACTTCGAGGCCCGGGCTCGGAGGTCGGAACCCCGAGGCCAGGCGCCGGAAGGACAGCCCTCGAGGCCAAGCGTCGGAAGGACAGACCCCCGAAGCCAGGGCCACAGGCCCAGAGGGCAGGAGCGGCGAGGTCAGGCGCCCGAAGGGAGGCGCCCCGAAGACCGGCGGCCGGGTCGGCGGCAGGCGAGGGCGAGCAGTTGCGACGCCGCCGCCGGCAGTGACCGCCCGCGCGGCCAGACCGCCTGGAGCACCCTGTCCAGGCGCAGTCCCTCCTCGGTGGGCACCGACACGAGCCGGCCCTCCGTCAGGTCGTCCTGCACGGCCATGGCCGACAGCACCGCGGGCCCCACTCCGCTCGACGCGGCGCTGCGCAGCGGGGCGATGGCCCCGAGTTCCAGCAGCGGGGCGGCGAGACCGCCGTACGGCTCCAGCGCCGCCTCCAGCGTCTCCCGCGTCCCGGAGCCGGGTTCACGCAACACCAGTGCGGTGGCAGCCAGTTCGCCGCCCGCGACGGGGTCGTGGCGGCACGCCCACGGGTGGTCCGGGGTCACCACCACCAGCAGCCGGTCGCGCCCGACCACGGTGGACCGCAGGTCCCGCGGGATGCACGGGCCCTCGACGAAGCCGACGTCCAGCGCGTCGTGCCGCAGTCCCTCGATCACCTTGCGGCTGTTCGACACCTCCAGCCCCACGTGGAGGTGCGGCGCCGACTCCCGCAGGGCCAGCAGCCAGCCGGGCACGAGGTGTTCGGCCACCGTCAGACTGGCCCCCACCCGCAGCCGGCCCTCCTGACGCGACCTCAGCGCCGCCGTGCCCTCGACGAAGGCGGCCGCGCTCTCCAGCACGCCCCGGGCCCAGTCCGTGACCACCAGGCCGGCCGGGGTCAGCCGGGATCCCCTGGTGGTCCGCAGCAGCAACTCGACACCCAGGCGCCGCTCCAGCGTCATCATCCGCGCGCTGGCGGACGGCTGGCTGATCGCGAACCGGGCCGCCGCCTGGCTGAGGCTGCCGGTCTCCGCGACGGCGACGAGCAGTTCCAGGGCATGCAGATCCGGCAGGTCACTCGGCACCGGGAACAGCTCCTTCGTGGTGGTCTCAGTCCGTGGCGGACTGGTCGACGACGATCTCACGCTTGAGGATCTTGCCGGTCGCGCCCTTGGGAAGGGCGTCCGTGAAGGTCACGATCCGCGGGTACTTGTAGGCGGCCACCCGCTCCTTGACGAAGTCGCGCAGGGCCTCCGCCGAGGTGTCCGCGCGGTCCTGGCGCAGGGTCACGACGGCCGCGATCTCCTCCCCGTGGACCTGGTGCGGCACACCGACCACGGCGGCCTCGGCGACGGCCGGGTGCTCGTAGAGGACCTCCTCGATCTCGCGCGGGTAGACGTTGTAGCCGCCGCGGATGATGAGGTCCTTCTTGCGGTCGACGATGAAGTAGTAGCCGTCCTCGTCGACGCGGGCGAGGTCGCCGCTGTGGAACCATCCGCCGCGGACGGCCTCCTCGGTCGCCTCGGGGCGGTTCCAGTAGCCCTTCATCACGTTCTCGCCGCGGATCGCGATCTCACCGACCTCGCCGGGACCGACCGTGCTGCCGTCGTCGGCGACAAGTCTGACCTCGACGCCTCGGATGGGCACGCCGATCGAGCCGGCCTTGCGCGGCCGGTCCGGGGGGTTGAACACGGCGACCGGGGAGGTCTCGGAGAGCCCGTAGCCCTCCAGCACCGTCACGTCGAAGTCCCGTTCGAAGCCGTGCAGCACCTCGACGGGCAGCGAGGCGCCGCCGGAGATCGCCAGCCGCAGCGGCGAGAGGTCGTGACCCTCGGGGATGCCCGTCTGCAACAGGGCCGTGTACATGGTGGGCACGCCGAGGAACACGGTGACCCGGTCCCGGTGCAGGATCTCCAGCGCCCTGGCCGGCTCGAAGCGCGGCAGCAGGGTCAGGGTGGCGCCCGCGGCGACGGCGGCGTTGAGGGCGCAGGTCTGCCCGAACGCGTGGAACAGCGGGAGTCCGCCGAACAGGACGTCGTCCGGCCGGAGCCGGCTCAGGGTGTCCCTGGTGGTGACGGCGTTGGTGAGCAGGTTGTGGTGGGTCAGCTCGGCGCCCTTCGGGGTGCCCGTGGTTCCCGAGGTGTACAGGATCACGGCGGTGTCCTCCGCCGCCCGCGACACCATCTCGGCCATCGGCTCGGCCGCCCGCAGCAGGCCCTCGAACGCCTCCGCGTCCGTCACCAGGCACTCCGCCCCGACCTCGGTGGCGGCCTTCGCCATCTCCTCGGCGAACTGCGGGTGGACGAGCACCGTGCGGGCCCCGGAGTCGCGCAGGGTGAAGGCCGCCTCGCGTGCCTTCAGCAGCGGGTTCATCGGTACGACGGCGGCTCCGGCCCGCAGGATGCCGTAGTAGACGACCGGGAAGAGACTCACGTTGGGCATGACCATGGCGACGCGATCGCCCGGTCGGACCCCGCCGTCCCGCAGCAGCGAGGCCAGCCGGGCACTGGCGTCGTCCAGTTGGGCGTAGGTGAGGGTGGTGTCGTCCTGACGGACGGCGATCCGGTCACCGCCGGTCCGCGCGGACTCCACCAGGACTGCCGCGAGGTTGTTCATGCTTCTTCCGTTCGGTCGGGTCGGACGGCCGTCGGATACGGCCGTGGGTGCCGGGCTGCGGCCACGGGGCCGCCGCCGGTCCGGCAGGCCCCGGGGGTCAGAATCTCGTCGCGGGGGCTGATCCCGCCACGGCCGGAGCCGTCCTCGGCGCCGCGGGCCTCGCCCCAGAAACCCGGCGGGAGGTCCCGGCCCCGGTGCGCGGTCAGCCACAGCCGCAGCACATGGCGTTCCGTCCCCGGCTCGGCGAAGTCCTCGTACGCCGTGCGGGAATGCAGCACCGCGTGGTTGTTGACCAGCAGCAGGTCGCCCGCCCCGAAGCCGACGTCCAGCCGCGACTCCGGTGCCGCGGTCAACTCGTCGACCAGGTCGAACAGTTCCAGGTCGGCCGGTTCCAGACGGGGGACGTCGGGGAAGCGCTGCGCCGATTCGAGGTAGCAGCGGTTGTAGCGGGTGCTGAGCTTCCCGTCGTGCCAGGCGGCGAGCGGCACGGCGTCGTACGGGAGTTCGCCGGGGGCCTGCTCCTCCCTGCGGTCCAGGAAGTGCGTGCGGTACAGGCGCTGGACCAGGTCGGGACGGCGGGCCAGGACGGCGTTGTGGACGGCCGCGGAACTGACCAGACGGGTGTGCCCGCCGGAGCGGCCCGCCCGCAGGCACAGCAGGGCGAGAAGGTCGGATCCGTCGGTGTGGAAGGGCAGTTCCGCCCGCGTCTGGTAGCCGCGCGTCGCGGGGTCGGCGAGGGTACGGCCGGTGTCCCGGGCGTGCCCGAGCATATGACCGGCGGCGTTCTGCGACACCGGGATCCCCAGGTGCTGTCCCAGCCCCCAGAACACCGTGCTCGCCACGGGCAGGCTGTACCGCTCGACCGGGAGCCCTCGGACCAGGACGAATCCACGGCCGTTCTCCAGCACGTCGGCGACCTGCTCCAGCGGGCCGGCCAGGGTGGGCAGCGGGAAGTCCCCGGCCGCGACCTTCAGCAGCGGAAGGCCTCGCTCGTGGACCGCCCGCGCGGCCCTCTCCAGTTCGTCGGTCTGCGCCGTGGACAGCCGCAGGACCCATTCCTCGGAGCCCGCGAGGTCCGCGGCCCGCCACACGGCCGCTCCGGTGCAGGGCCGTCGCAGCACGTCGCTCACGTTCGTCATCGGGGGCTCCCACCGGGTGTGTCCGCCGGGCCGGAGCCGGGGTGGCTGCCGGCCGGCCGGAGAGCGTGGACCGCGGGCACGTTTCTCCTCGTTTCCGCGCGGGGAATCCCGTGAATTTCAGCGCGGCCAGGCCGCGGAAGGCGCTCGGCCTTCATTCTCCAGGGATTCTCCGTCGCATTTTCAGGGCTGCTCGAACCTTGTTTTCAGGGCTGGTCAACGGCCGAACGATTTGCCATGGTGTTCTTCGTCGGATTTCTGATCGACGGGGTACCGAATTGCGGACGGCGAACCCCCTCGCGGGTGGTGCAACGTTAGGTCACGGTGTGACGGCACGCTTGACTTGACGGGACATCTGACTTATCAGTTAGGGACAGAGCCCTGGAGTGCGCCCATGAAGCCCCTCGTCCGCAACGCGACCCTGAGCGGCTACGTCGAACTCAGCCAGTCGCTCGGCATCGACCCGCGGGGACTGATGCGGCAGGCGGGCCTCGACCCGGCCGGACTGGCGGTCCAGGACCGGTGGATCTCCGGCACGGCCGTCATCCAGCTGCTCGAACTCTCCTCGGCGGCCGCCCGCCGCGAGGACTTCGGCCTGTTGCTCGCCGAGCGGCGCCGCTTCTCCAACCTCGGCCCGATCAGCCTCGTCATCCGCGAGGAGCCCGACGTCCGCAGTGCCGTGGAGCTCCTGGTCCGGCACGAGTACATGTACAACGAGATGCTCCACAACCGGCTGTCCGAGTCCAGCGGCCTGGCCACCCTCAAGGTGGGCCTGGAGGTCGGCGAGGCGATGGCGACCCGGCAGGCGACCGAACTGGCCGTGGGCGCCTTCCATCAGGTGCTGCGCAACTTCCTCGGCACCCGCTGGCAGGCGCTGTCCGTGTGTTTCACCCACGCCGCCCCGGCGGACCTCGGGACACACCGGCGCATTTTCGGCACCACGGTGGAATTCAACCGTGAATTCAACGGAATCATCTTCTACGGCAACGATCTGAACGTCCCGAACCCCATGTCGGACCCGTTGCTGCGGACCTATGCCCGGCAGTATTTCGAGTCGATCGCAGTGTCGCGGGACACGACCGTGCTGGACCGCGTGCGCGATCTGATCGAGGTCCTGCTGCCGACCGGACGCTGCTCCATCGAGCAGGTCGCGTGCAGTCTCGGGGTCGACCGGCGCACGGTGCACCGGCATCTGGCGGCGTCGGGCGAGACGTTCTCCTCGCTGCTCAACACCACGCGCGCGCAGCTCGCGGAGCATCTGGTGGCGAACCCGCGCCGCTCGCTGACGGAGATCTCCGGACTGCTCGGGTTCTCCGCGCCCAGCGCCTTCTCCCGCTGGTTCCGCGAGCGGTTCGGGTGCAGCGCGCGGGACTGGCGCGCCCAGCGGACCCGGCAGCGCCGGCCGGACGAGGAGCAGCCGCCGTCCGCCGCCCGCCGTAGCCCCCACCGCTGACGGACGCGCATCGCCGGACCGGGGTGCGGGGTGCGCCACCGGCACCCCACGCCTCCGCGCTTCCCGACGCCCCGCATCCCGCACCCGGTCCGGTCCGGTCAGTTCACCGCGCCCTCGCGCGCGCCTTCAGCGGCACCGACGGCAGCTCGGGAGCGGGCAGGGGCGCGCCGTCGTAGCCCGCCACCTCGCCGAAGCGGCGGCCGTCCGCCGGCTGCCCCGGTGCCAGTTCCTTCATCCAGTCCTCGCGCGCCCGCGCGATGTCCTCGTGGCTGCGGCCGACGAAGTTCCACCACATGACGATCTCCTCCTCGAACGGGGTTCCGCCGAGCAGGACCGTCCGGGCGGGTTCGTCCGAGTCGTTGCCGAGGGTCAGCGTGCCGGTCCCTGTGGGCACATAGCCCAGTTCCGCGGGCCGCAGCGAGGTGCCCGCCACCCGGACGTGCCCGTGGTCGACGAGGACGCCGTGCTCGAAACCCGGGTCCACGGCGAGGGTGAGCGTGGCCCGGGGGCCGAGGACGATCTCGGCGCCGAGCAGGGGCGTGAAGGTCCGTACCGGTGAGACGGCCCCGGCCAGGGCGCCCAGGAAGACGCTGATGCGCGCCCCGTCGACCACCACCGGCTCGGGCGCGAAGTGCTGGAAGTCCCGCCGGGTGTCGCGGTGCTCGTCGGGCAGGGCCACCCACAGCTGGACGCCGTGCAGGATCCCGGTGTCCGGGGTGGAGACCTCGGTGTGGCTGATGCCGTGCCCGCCGGTCATGAGGTTCAGCTCGCCGGGCCGCACGAGCGCGTGGCTGCCGAGGCTGTCGCGGTGTTCGATCTCGCCGCTGAACAGCCAGCTGACCGTCTGGAGGCCGGTGTGCGGGTGCGGGGCGACGTCCATGCCGCCCGTGCGGGCGACGTCGTCGGGACCGTAGTGGTCGGCGAAGCACCAGGCCCCGATCAGGGACCGGCCGCGCTGCGGCAGGGTGCGCCGTACGGTCATCGACCGCGGGCCGCCGAGCGGTACGTCCCGTGGGGTGAGCACCTCGACGCGCCCCGTCCCGTCCGCCCTGTCCGTCCCGTCCGTTGCGTCCAGCCGGTTCGTGCCGTCGTTCATGCCGTCCTCCGCTCGCACCCGTTCACACCCCGCAGCGTCCGTTCCGGTCGTGATAGTTTCATATTCAACCATAATTGTCCCGATCATAGGACGATGACGGCACCACGTACGTACGTACACGACGGAACGCGGGCGCCGGCAGCGGCCCCTGAAGGAGTGCAGGTTGAGCAGCCCCATGCCGGGGTCCCCGGCCCAGCGGATCTATCTCGACAAGCAGAGCCCCAAGGCCTACCACGCGCTGGTGCAGACCTCGGACGCGGTGCGCGCGACGGCCGCCGACGCGGGTCTCGACCGCATCCTGGTGGAGCTGGTCAACCTCCGGGTGTCGCAGATCAACGGCTGCGCGTTCTGCCTCGACGTGCACACCAGGGCCGCCCTGCGCGCGGGCGAGACGACACGGCGGCTGGGCGTGCTGGCCGCCTGGCGGGAGACCGGGCTGTTCACCCCCGCCGAGCGGGCGGCCCTCGCGCTGGCGGAGGCGACGACGAACCCCGCCGACACCGCAGCCCAGGACTCCGCCTACGCCGCCGCCCGGGACGAGCTCACCGACGACCAGATCTCCGCGGTGCTCTGGGTCGCGATCACCATCAACGCGTTCAACCGGGTCTCGATCATGAGCCGGCACCCCGTACGGGCCGACCACTGAGCCCGGCGGTCCGGCGGCTGTCCGGGGCGCGGACGGCGAGCCGCGGAGCTGCGCACTGTCACGGACGGTGGCCGGCCGCGCGGTGAGCCGTCGCGGGTCCGCCGCCGGGGTCCGCGCTCCCGAATGCGGCGCGATCCATCGCCCTGCACGCTGGTAGCACGGACGGCCCAGGGAGACGGCAGACCGCAGGAGGTTCCGGTGGCGCACGGCGATGAGGCCCCGCAGGCGGACGAGCGGGCTGTTTCGATGCTGGACGCGCTCTTCACCCAGTCACCCGTCGGCCTGCACCTGCTCGACACCGACCTGCGGGTGGTGCGGATCAACACCGCCACGCCCTCCATGCGGGGCGTCCCGATGGAGAGCATGATCGGCCGGCCCTTCCGATCCGCGTACGACATCGTCGTGGACGACGACATGGAGGACGCCATCCAGGAGGTGCTGGACACCGGGGTCCCCGTGCGCCAGCGGGTCGTGCGGGCCCGGTTCAAGCGGGACCCGTCCCGCGAGGGGCACTTCGAGGTGTCCGTGCTGCGTCTGGAGAACTCGGAGGGAAAGGTGCTCGGCGTGGCCGTCACCTCCGTGGACGTCACCGAACGGGAGCGGGCGCGTGGCCGGGCCCGGGTGCTGGACGCTGTCCGCAGGACCGTGGGCCGGACCCTGGACTCGGCCGTGACCTGCGAGGAGCTCGTCAACGCCCTGGTTCCCGCGTTCGCCGACGTGGCGATCGTGGAGGTGGTGGACGCGGTGATCCGCGGCGACGAGCCGCCGCTGGCCCCGCTGCCCGCGAGCACCCCGCTGCTGCGGGCCGGCTTCCGCAGCACGGCCGAGGGGCCGCCCATCGCCCACCCGGTGGGCGATGTGCACCGGCTGCCGGGTCCCACCCCGTTCACCCGGTGCCTGGCCGATCTTCGCGCCCGGGTGGTCTCGCTGCGCCCCGACGCCCCCTGGCTGGCCTTCGACCCCCCGCGCGCCGAGGCCATCCTCTCCTCGAAGGCCCACACCCTCCTCGCGGTCCCGCTGACCCTGCGCGACACCGTCCTCGGACTCCTCAGCCTGTACCGCGCCGGGGACTCGCCGTCCTTCGACGAGGGCGACCGCAGGCTCGCGGTCGAGCTGGCCGCCCACACGGCGCTGTGCATCGACAACGCGCGCCGCTACGCCCGGGAGCACACCGTGGCCGCCACGGTCCAGCGCCATCTGCTGCCCCGCAGCCCGGAGAGCCAGGCCTCGCTGGAGACCGCGTACCTGTCCGTCACCGGTGCCGATCCCGGCGCCTGGTACGACACCATCGCGCTGTCCAGCGCCCGCACCGCACTCGTCGTCGGCAGCGTCTCCGGGCGGGGTCTCAACGCGGCGGCCACCATGGGCCAGCTGCGCACGGTCGTGCGCTCGCTGTCCACGTTCGACCTCTCCCCCGACGAACTGCTCGCCCGGCTGTACGACACGGCCGCGCACCTGGCGTCCGAACGGGCGGCCCTGCCGCTGGGCGATCCCATGCGCCGCGAGGCACTCACCGCCGACTGCGTCTACGCGGTCCACGACCCGCTGACCGGCACCTGCACGATGGCGGGCGCGGGCCGGCTGGCGCCGGTCCTGGTCGAACCCGACGGCACCGTCAGCATCCCCGACACACCGGCGGGCCCCGCCCTGGGCTCCGAGGAGGACTCGCCGTTCGCCGCCGGGGAGTTCGCGGTGCCGGACGGCAGCGTCCTGGTGTTCACCAGCGATCCGCTGCTGACCTCGTACCTCGCGGAGTCCTCACGTGCGCTGCGGCAGTCGCCGGACTACGGCGACCGGCCGCTCCAGGACCTCTGCGACGACATCGTGTACGCGCTGCCGGCCGGAATGGGGGCGGGGGACGCGGCGGTGATCGTCGCGCGGGTCCGCTCCTTCCCGCCCGAGCAGGTCGCCATCTGGGAGTTCGAGTCGGACCCGGCCGCGGTGGCACTGGCCCGGCGGAACATACGCACACAGCTGGCCCGGTGGCAGATCGACCAGGAGACGGCGTTCAACACCGAACTCATCGTCAGTGAGCTGGTCACCAACGCGATCCGGTACGGCCATCCCCCGATCGAGGTCCGCCTGGTCAGCGACCGCAGTCTGACGTGCGAGGTGCGCGACTCCGGCTCGGCCGCGCCCCATCTGCGCCACGCCCGTACGGTCGACGAGGGCGGCCGGGGGCTGTTCATCGCCTCGCAGCTGGCGCAGGCCTGGGGCACCCGCTACTCGGCCGAGGGCAAGACGATCTGGACCGAGCAGCCGTCCCCCACGCTGAGGCGCCGGAACTGACCGGCAGGACCTGCTCCACCCTCACCTGCGCCGGGCCTGACCGTCCTGTCCCGGCTCCGACTCCGGTCCCGCCGCGACCGGCACGTCCACCACGTCCACGTCGGAGGCCCGCACGTAGGCGAGCCGGTGGCCGAACTGGATCTCGTAGTACTCCTCGCTGCCCTTCACCACGGGGCTGGGCGTCTCGACGAAGTTCGACCGGTCGACGTAGGAGCCGTCCAGGCTGGACCGGGTCACATACCGCTGACCGGCGAGGAACTCGTAGGGCAGCGGCGCCTGGGTCGGCTCCTTCATCCCCTGCGGGTAGGCGCCCGACTCCGGCAGGGCGCGTCCGAACACCTGGATCACGTCCAGGCCCTCCCTGGGTGTCACCATCCGGCCGCCCGCGCCGACGGCCGTCGGGTGGTCCTCGGGGTTCTTGAACCACGCCTCGCGGCCCTGGAACCAGATCGCCGTCCAGTCGCCGCGGCGCGCGGCGACCGCGAAGGTCTGTCCGGCGGAGACCCGCGACCCCAGGTCGTGGACGTCCTCCGTGGAGTCCGCGCCGTCCGGGTGCCGGCCCGGGTCCTGGATCAGCGGTGCGCTCTCGGACGGCTCGGTGTACAGCCGGACGGCACTGGAGCCGTGCGGCGCGCACGGCAGGTGGGCGCCGGGGCAGCCGGTGAACGACGGCTTGTGGGTGGCGAAGTCGGGCAGGATCGTCACCATGGCGCCGTGCCGGGGGCCGGTGGCCCGCAGAGGTGCGCCGAGCAGGTCGAAGTAGTGCCGCCAGTCCCAGAACGGGCCGGGGTCGTCGTGCATGCTCGGGATGCTGCCGCCGGTCGGGGCGGGCACGTTGTCGTGGCCGAAGATGTGCTGCCGGTCGAGCGGGATGCCGTACTTCTTCGCCAGATAGCGCACCAGGCGGGCCGACGAGCGGTACATCTGCTCCGTGTACCAGGTGTTGGGCTGGGTGAGGAAGCCCTCGTGCTCGATGCCGATCGAGCGGGCGTTGACCAGCTGGTTGCCGGAGTGCCAGGCCATGTCCTTGGTCCTGATGTGCTGGGTGACATGACCGTCCTTGGAGCGGATCGAGTAGTGCCAGGACGCCTCCGTCGGATTCTGCACGGTCTGGAACATGCTCGGCAGGTTCGCCTCGGTGTCGTGGATGACGATGTACTCGATCTTCTCGTCCCGGGGCCGGTCGGCCAGGTCGTGGTTGCCGTAGCTGCCGTCGACCTGGACGTACGGTGCGGGCAGCCAGGAGCAGTCCAGCTCCGCCGGGCACTCGACCTCCTCCGGCCGCGGGGGCTTCACCACCGGCCGGTGGGGGCGCACGCCGGGCGAGGCGGGGAGGGTGACGCGCTGGCCGGTGTCGGTGGTGCGGTGCGCGCCTTTGCGGATCACCGCGAACACGTCGTCGGCGTACGTCGCCGCCGAGGCCTTGTCGCCGGTGCCCGGGAAGCGGGCCACCGCCTCCCACCAGTCGTCGGTGCCGGCGCTGAGCGATTTGCCGAGTTTTCGTTGTGTCTCCGCCAGGAGCGCCGCTCCGGCCCTTACATTGGCAGCGGTGTCGGTACGCAGCTTCTCCACCGGGACACCGGTCAGCCGGGCGGCCCGGTGCAGGTCCGCGGGCGGCGCGGAGCGGTCCTGCGCGGGGGTCGACGCCGCCGTGCCCGGTGGCCCGGCCGCGGTGGTGCCGGGCGCTGTGCCGGCCCGGCGCGGTGCCTCGGGGTCCGTCAGGTGCATCGGTCCATAGCCGCCGACGACGCTCGGCGCGCCGGGATGGGAATCCCAGCGTGACTGGAGATAGGCCACGCCCATGAGCACGTTGCGCGGCACGTGGAACTCGTCGGCGGCGTCGGTGAATTCGCTCTGGAGGCGGTGGTCGTCCGGGCCGCCCGACAGCCGGCCGGTCAGCAGGGGCACCACGAGCGCCGCCGACGCGGTCACGCAGATCAGCAGGCGATGCCTGCGCAGCGCGCCGGAGACACGGGGGGCGGCAGGTCTTCTCATCATGCAAGGGCTCCAACCATGCTCGTCGCAACCAGGACAAAGGAGTTGTCCTCCACGCCACCCCTCGTACGCTTCCGTGTCCGGCGTGCCACGTCGCGCCAACCGTCACCGACGTGGACCAGCACTCCGGCACAGGCCACCCGGTCGGCGGCAGGGCGGACGGCGTGGCGCTCACTCCTTGACCGGGTCCACGTGCCAGTCGGGGTGCCCCGGCATGGGCGGGGTGTGCGCCCCGTGCAGCCACGGCGTCAGAAAGGGCTTCAGATCCCGGCCCGCGACCGCGGAGGCGAGTGCGACGAAGTCCCCGGTCCCGGCGGCCCTGCCGCGGTACGTCTTCACCCAGGCCCGTTCGATCCGGCCGAAGGAGTCCTCGCCGACCTCCTGCCGCAGGGCGTAGAGCACCAGCGCCGAACCGTCGTAGCGGATCTGCCGGAACAGGGACGGTTCGGTGGGTTCGGCGGGTGCGCCGTCGTCGTGGCGCCACTGGTCGTGCCGCTCGTACGCCGTCCGCATCACGTCCTCCAGGTCGGCGCCGCCGTGCGTGTCGGCGTAGAGCCGTTCGTAGTAGCGGGCGTGTCCCTCGCTCAGCCACAGGTCGGACCAGCGCCGGATGGCGACGCTGTCGCCGGTCCAGTGGTGGGTCAGTTCGTGCACGAGGTTGCGTTCGGCGTCGACCTGTCCGCCCGTCAGGTCGGCCCGCGGCAGCACGGCCAGCGACTGCGACTCCAGCGCCACCGGAAGGTCGGTGTCGCCGACCAGTACGCCGTAGCGGCCGAACGGGTAGGGGCCGAGGCGTTCCTCCAGCCAGGCCAGGTGCTCGGGGGTGAGTGAGCGGTAGGCCTCGGTGCCGGCGACCAGGTCCCGGGGGACCGCGTCCCGCAGGGGCAGACCGCGCGGGCCGGTGCGGTCGACGAAGGTGAACTTCCCGATCGCCATCTGGACCAGCTGGGCGGCGACCGGCTGCTCGGAGTCGTACGTCCACCGGATCCGCCCGTCGGGCCGGCGGACGCGCTCGACGAGCCGGCCGTTGGCCACCGCGGTCAGCTCCGGCGGGGTGGTGATGTGGAAGGTGACGGGCGCCCGCAGGCTCGGGTGGTCGTCCGCAGGGAAGATCATCTTGGCGCCGTCGGGCTGCGCGTAGAGGACGGTGCCGTCGGGGGTGGGCACCCAGCCGTAGCGCGCGATGGCGTCGGAGCGGCGGCGTTGCAGGGTGGGATCGGCGGTGTAGGCGACCCGGACGGTGAACGCACGGCCCCGGGGGACCGGCCGGGCCGGGGTGACGACGAGTTCGTCGCCGTCGCGTACCGCGGCGGCAGGTGCGCCGTCGACGGTGACGGTGTGCAGCGTGTTGCCGGCGAAGTCCAGGTCGAAGCGGGACAGGGCCTGCGTGGCGGTGGCGCTGACGGTGGCGGCGGCCTCGAACGGGGTCCGCGGTGCCCGCCAGTCGAAGTCGAGCGTGTAGCGGCGCACCGTGTAGCCGCCGTTGCCGTCGAGCGGCATGAGCGGGTCGCCGATGCCTGCGGCGCCGGGGGACGGCGTCTCGGCCTGCGGAGCGTCGCGGGACGGCGCCACGGAGGGGCCGGGGCTGCCGGGGTGGCGGTGGGCTCCGGACGGGGCGGGACCGGCGACGAGGACGACTCCCCCGGCGATCCCCGCGGCACCGACGACCGCCAGAACCCAGGCCGTACGACGACGGCGCCTGCCCGGGCGTGGCGGACGAGTGCGGGTGCTCGGGGCAGTGGTCTCCATGAGCGCACTATGCCAACAAGATGGGTTTTTATATGGATATACGACCTCGCATCACCCGTGTGAGCGGGGCCCGCGCAGCCCCCGGTCGACGCACGGGGTCCGGGAAGCAGCCCCGCTCTCGCCAGGGCCACATCCACCGGAACCTGTGGAAAGCGCCGATCGCAGGATCCCGTACCCGGGGTCCTGCGTTCCTTCCGAGCCCGCGCCCTTCGACCAGCGACGGGACGTCGGATGCCCGATGGTGGGAGCGGCCGGACGGGTTCGACCCCGCCCGCCCGCCGGACGGGCGGTCGGCACCCGGTCCGGCCTGCCTTCCCTTCGGTGCCGACCTCCGCCCCGCCCGGGTCAGCCCGCCAGGTACGGGTTCCAGGTGTAGGCGGTGTCCGGAGTGGCGGGCTCTCCGGGCCAGTTGAAGTAATTGGCGACCAACTCGGCCGGGTGCGTGGCCAGATAGCCGGCGCCGGGCAGGTCGTCGTGGTCGTCCCAGGCCCACGGCGGGTTGGCGGCGTCGGTGTCGCAGGCGCCGTAGGCGGGGCCGAGCACTCCGCCCGCGCCGCAGGCCGCTCCGTACGGGTTGGAGCTGTCGTCGCCGGCGAAGCGGCCCGGGTCGGCGAAGAGGCTGGTGGTGTTGCGCCGGTCCCACATCCCGCCGGGGGTGAACACGTCGGTCAGGGTGTACTGGACGTCGCGGTCGTTGGCGCCGGAGGGAACCTCGGCGGTGTCGCCCGGGTAGTAGAGCACGCCGTCACCGCTGTTGTACTGGCTCGCCACCTGCGAGATCGCGGTCTCGGCCCACGCGGCGTGGGTGTTGGCCTGCTGGGCGGTGAACGGGCGGGCGTGGCCGTCGGTGTGCGGGTCGCTCTTCAGCGGCAGAGTGCCGTCGACGCTCTCCGCGCCGCTGGTGAAGTCGCCGCCGGAGGGGACGTACGAGTAGAAGTCGCTGTGGGCCACGGTGAGGGCCGCCTTCAAAGTCCCGTAGGCGCTCCCGTCGTTGGCGACGACGAGCAGCACGCCCTCGGAGTCGTTCTCGTGCTCGGTGAGGTCCTCCTGGTAGTTGTCGAGGATGCCGTCGGACCAGTCGCGCGGGTGGAAGTAGACGTAGAGCAGGTAGGAGAAGGACTGCCTCTGCGTCACCGAGTAGTAGACATGCGCGGCGAGCGGTGAACGGCCGGTGTCCTCCCAGTTGTTGCGGCCGTCGAGGTCGCCGTCGAAGTCGTAGGCGGCCAGGTAGTCGGACTGGCCGGCGAGGGCGGTCTCACCCGTGGTGTCGACGTCCTGGAAGTGGACCGGGGCCCACCATGCGGCGAGCGCGGGACGGTCGGTGGCGAGCGTGCCGGTGGCCGCGGCAGCGGGCCGGGTGAGGGCGGCACACCAGGCCAGGGCCAGCACCACGAGAACGGAAAGCAGACGTAACGCGCCGCGGCGGCCGACGGTGAACGGCGGTCGCGGAGCGGGCAGCGGGGGGTGGACGATCGGCAACGAGGCCTCCGGATCGTGGAGTCGGGCCGGTCCGAACACCGACCGGCTGAATGACATGTGCACGATAGAGGAGGGAGGGTTGCCGCTTCGGGGCGAGCGCGCGATGGACAGAAGAACGCCAGGCGTCGCCCCGCCGGGCCGCGTCCGGCGGGACGACGCCCGCCGCCCGCCGCCACCAGCCCAACCCCGAGGGCCGGAGGGGCTCTACTGGACTGCGACCGGTCCTGACACCGTCCAGCCCGGCGCCTGGGGATGCGGCGTCCGATCGCCGGGGCGGAGCTCGTCGCCGCAGGCGGAGCAGGTGACAACCGCGGCCAGCTCGTGACCGCAGTGGTGCTTGATCACCATGGGGCGATCACCTTCCGCCCGGAGATGACGGTCGCCCCATGCCATGAGAGCCATCAGGACCGGGTCCAGCTCCAGGCCGGCCGCCGTGGCCCGGTACTCGAAGCGCTCCGGGCGCTCGCTGTACTTGCTCTTCGTCAGGATCCCGCCCTCCACCAGTCGCTTCAGTCGCGCCGCGAGGACATCACGCGGGGCGCCGGTGTTGCGCACGATCTGGTCGAAGCGCCCGTTGCCGAGGAGGACCTCGCGCAGGACGAGCAGGGAGTACTTCTCGCCGACGAGGGCCAGCGTGTCGGCGATGGAGCAGGGGCGCGGATCTTTGGTGGCGGCCATGGTTCCCAGTCTAAAGGTGGGTTTGTTTTTCAAACTCGCAGAGTTATGGTGGATCCAGATTCCAAACTCACCAGTAACATCGCCTCGGTATCACCGGGCAAGGAGGCCGCTACCATGCGTGACGCCGTGATCGTGGAAGCCGTACGGACCCCGGTGGGCAAGGGCAAGCCCAACGGCGCCCTGGCCCATGTCCACCCCGTGGAACTCCTCGCACACACCCTGCGCACCCTCGTCGAGCGCTCCGGCATCGACCCGGCGCTCATCGACGACGTGATCGGCGGCACCGTCGACCAGGTCGGCGAGCAGGCCATGAACACCACCCGGTACGCCGTGCTGTCCGCGGGGTTCCCGGAGACCGTGCCCGCGACCACCGTGGACCGGCAGTGCGGCTCCTCCCAGCAGGCCGTGCACTTCGCCGCGCAGGGTGTGCTGTCGGGTGCGTACGACATCGTCGTGGCCTGCGGCGTGGAGTCCATGAGCCGTGTGCCCATGTGGTCGAACGTGCCCGCCGGCAAGGACCCCTTCGGGCCCGGAGTCGCCGCGCGCTACCCGGACGGCCTCGTCCCCCAGGGCATCAGTGCCGAGCTGATCGCCGCGAAGTGGTCGCTCACCCGGGAGCAGATGGACGCCTTCGCCGTGTCCTCTCACCACAAGGCCGGAGCCGCTTGGGACGCCGGCCTGTTCGACGCCGAGACGGCCCCGCTGGAGGGCCTCACACGCGACGAGTCGATGCGGCCGTCCAGCACCCCCGAGATCCTCGCCGGTCTCAAGCCCGCCTACTACGACCCCGGCTTTGCGGAGCGGTTCCCGCAGATCGGCTGGAACATCACCGCCGCCAACGCGAGCCCGATCAATGACGGCGCCTCGGCGGTGCTCATCACCAGCAGCGAGACCGCGGAGCGCCTCGGCCTGCGTCCACTCGCCCGGCTGCACAGCTTCGCGGTCACGGGCTCCGACCCCCTCCTCATGCTCACCGGAGTCATTCCCGCCACCGAGAAGGTGCTTCACAAGGCGGGTCTGACGATCGACGAGATCGACCTCTTCGAGGTGAACGAAGCCTTCTCCAGCGTCGTCCTGGCCTGGCAGCAGGAGACGGGCGCCGACCTCGCCAAGGTCAACGTCCACGGAGGTGCGATCGCCATCGGCCACCCGCTGGGCGCGAGCGGGACCCGGCTGACGACCACCCTCGTGCACGCGCTCCGCGCGCGCGGAGCACGGTACGGCCTGCAGACGATGTGCGAGGCGGGCGGACTCGCCAACGCGATGATCCTCGAGGCGCTCTAGCGCACCCGTCCGCGCGGCTTCAATGGCACGGGAGGCAGCTCGGGGGCCGGCAGCGGAGCGCCGTCGTAGCCCTTCACCTCGCCGAAGCGACTGCCTTCCATCCAGTCCCGGCGGGCCTGTGCGATCTCCTCCTGGGAGCGGCCGATCCAGTTCCAGAACATGATCAGCTCCTCCTCGAACGGCTCGCCGCCCAGGAGCATCAGCGCCGCGTCCGACTCGGCGCGCAGCGGCAGTTCGGCGCGGCCGCAGCCGAGGTAGAGCATGGAGCCGGGCAGCACCGGAACACCGTCGACGTGTGCCTCGCCGGACATGGACAGCACCGCGTACTCGAAGTCCGGCTCCAGCGGCAGGCGCAGGTCCGCACCGGCGGCCAGGGCCAGGTCGGCACCGACGATGGGGGTGTACGCCGTCCCGGGCGAGGTCGCGCCGTCGAGGCCGCCGAGGATCAGCGTGGCCTTCAGGCCCGGCGCGGTGACCACCGGCAGCTCGGCGTGGTGTTCGAAGTGCGGGTCGACATGGCGATGGCTGTCGGGCAGCGCGACCCACAGCTGCGCCCCGTGCAGGAGGCGGGCGTGCTCCCGGGGGCTCTCCTCGGAGTGGCTGATGGCCCGGCCGGAGGTCATCAGGCCCAGTTCGCGGGGGCGGATCGTCTGGAGGCTCCCGGTGGAGTCGCGGTGCAGGACCTCCCCCTCGTGCAGCCAGCTCACCGTCTGCAGGCCCATGTGCGGGTGCGGCGGCACCTGCATGCCGGGCTCGTCGGCGATGTCGTCGGGGCCGTAGTGGTCCACGAAGCACCAGGCGCCCACCATGCGCCGGCCCAGGTTGGGCAGCAGCCGGCGGACCTCGGTGGACTCGCCGAGCCGGACGCGGCGAGGGCTGAGGAGTTCACGCACCGGCTCCGCCACGACGAACCCACGGCCACCGCAGACGGCGGGAACCGGCTCGCGGTCAAGATTGCTCATGGCGCCCAACCTAACCCCGCCGGACCCGCTCCGTCAGTCCGTCGCCGGGGCTGTCGCCTGGTCAGGTAGCGGTTCGCTTCCGGATGCGGTTCCC
>NZ_JBEOWS010000203.1:0-17430 GCF_040296125.1 Streptomyces sp. NPDC002265
GCGCGGGCGGCCGGCCGGGCGGCGCGGGGAGCGTCCCCGCGGCCGAGTCCCGCCCCGCCGCCCGGGCGCGGGGACCGCGACCCCCCGGGCCCGGGGACCGAGCGTGTCCCCGTGCCCGGGTCCGGGGCGGTCACCGTGCCAGGCGCGCCGTCCGGGGCGGGGACGGGCCGGTCGGGGCCGGCGGCGCGGGCACAATGGGACGGTGAACGAGCCCATACCCGTAAGCCGAGCCGTCGACCACGGGTTCGCCAAGCTGATGCCCGACGTCGACCGGGAGCGGGCCTGGCTGCTGACCGTCGACGGGGCACCGCAGTCGTACGTCGACCTGGACGAGCCGACGCACCTGGAGTTCGAGTACGCGCGCCGGCTCGGGCACGTCCTGGACACCGTCACCCGGGCCGGGCGTCCGCTGGACGCGCTGCACCTGGGCGGAGGCGCGTTCACCCTGCCCCGCTACCTGGCCGCGACGAGGCCCGGATCCCGGCAGGACGTCGTCGAGGCCGACCGGGGTCTGCTGGACCTGGTCGGCGAGCATCTGCCGCTCCCGGACGGCGCGGGCGTCACCCTGCACGCCGCCGACGCCCGCCGCTGGCTGGAGGCCGCCCCCGACGACTCGGCCGACGTCCTGGTCGCCGATGTCTTCGGCGGCTCCCGCGTCCCCGCGCATCTCACGTCCCTCGGCTACGCCCGCGAGGCCGGGCGGGTCCTGCGTGAGGGCGGTGTCTACCTGGCCAACCTCGCCGACGCCGCTCCGTTCGCCTTCCTGCGCTCCCAACTCGCCACCTTCGCGGCGGTGTTCCCGGAACTCGCGCTGATCGCCGAGCCGGGCGTGCTGCGCGGCCGCCGCTTCGGGAACGCGGTGCTCGTCGCCGCGCGGCACCCGCTCGACACCGCCGCCCTGGCCCGCCGGACCGCCGCCGACGCCTTTCCGGCGCGCGTCGAACACGGGGCGGCGCTGCGCGACTTCATGGGCGACGCGCGCCCGGTACGGGACGAGGACGCCGTACCTTCGCCCGTACCCCCTGACGGCGCTTTCGGTATCGGCTGAAGAACCGGCGGAAAAGCGGGATGCACAGAATGGCGCGATGCGCAAAAGGAGGAGCGCGGAACAGGGTTGACACCCCCTGATTTCCCCTCGTATTCGGCTGTCGGACCGGGGTGCGGAAATGCCGCCGTCGCGCCCGGAAGTTCTGGCGACGGTAGTATGACCCCCATCGGAGGGAGGGGATCCAGCGCTCTTCGGCGCCTCGGATGACGGTCTTGACGACGGTCTTGGAGGAACCATGGCTGCGGAGATCTCGCCGCTGATCAAGCCCTCCCGCCTCAGACGTCGGGAAGGTCTGTGGGGCGAATGCCTGGCCGAGTTCCTGGGGACCCTTGTCCTCATCGCCTTCGGCTGCGGCGTGGTGGCCATGACGGTCGCGGCACTGCCGGGATCGGGCCGTACGTCGGGGCCGACGACGTTCTTCTGGGGAGCCGGGGACTGGCTGCTGATCACCTGGGGCTGGGCGTTCGCGGTCGTCTTCGGGGTGTACGTGGCCGGCGGGGTGAGCGGAGCACACCTCAATCCGGCGGTGACGCTGGCGTTCGCGGTGCGGCGCAGGTTCGCCTGGGTCAAGGTCGCGCCGTACATGCTGTCGCAACTGATCGGCGCGTTCACGGGGGCCGCACTCGTGTACGCGGTCTACCACGACGCGATCAACACGTTCGACGGGGCGATGAAGGGCCCGAAGACCAACGGGCACACGCTCGCGTCGTTCTCCATTTTCGGGACGTTTCCCGCGCCGTATTTCCACGGCGGAATCTGGGGTCCGCTGATCGACCAGATCGTGGGCACGGCTTTCCTGGTGATGCTGATCGTCGCCGTCATCGATCTGCGCAATACCGCGGTGAGAGCGAATCTGGGTCCGCTGATCGTCGGATTCGTCGTCGCGGCGATCGGCATGTCCTACGGGGCGAACGCCGGATACGCCATCAACCCGGCCCGTGACCTCGGTCCCCGCCTGTTCACCTGGGCCGCGGGGTGGGGGGATCTGGCGATGCCGGGGACCCTGGCGGGGTCGTTCAGCGGCTACTTCTGGATTCCGATCGTCGGCCCCCTGGTCGGCGGTGTGATCGGGGTGCTGGTCTACGACCTGTTCATCGGCGACGTCCTGCACCTGCGCGCCCGGGAGGGCGCCGAGCTCGAGGTCGGCCCCGCGCACGACCAGTAGAACGTCGGCCCCGCGCACGACCAGGAGAGCAGGGGCGGCGAACAGCCGCACGGCCGGGCGGCCTTGCCCGGACCGGCGGGTGAACCGCGGGCGCGGGCAGGCGCCGTGACGTCACCCGTCGGCCGTGGGCGTGGAACACCGGGGCCGCGGCCGAGCCTTGCCGGTCAGCTGCGGGTCGGGTCCCCGTGCAGCCGGACCGTGCTGAGGATCTTCATGATGGTCGCCTTCGGGACCTCCTTGTCGACGCCCGTGGCCCCGTACAGGTTCCAGGAGACGAAGTCGTCGGCGGAGTTCTTGAACCCGAACGTGATCGCCTTGCCGTCGCTGGCGCACTTGCCCTTCTGGGGCGTCTTGGCGGACTGTGCCCAGGCGTAACTGCCCTGGACGCCGGAAGTGGTCGTGTAGGGCGTGGCCTTCTTGTCGAACGTGATCGACTTCTTGTCCGGCTGGGTGTAGCCGCCGTACACCCACCACGCCGGGGTGTTGACCGCCACCTCGTCGGTGCTCTTGGCTCCGCCGCCGCCCTTGGTGCCCACCACGGCCAGCGGGGTGTCCTCGGTCCGGCCGTCCTTGTCGTCGTCGGACGTGCACCACTTCGACTGGTACTCGGCCGTCCCGGACATGATGATGATCGGCTTGCCGTCGTCCGAGTTGTCCTCCTCGAAACCGATGCTCAGACCGGGGGACTGGACCTCCCAGTCGGCCGGCACGTCGAAGGCGATGCCCCACTTGGGGTTCACCACGACCTTCCAGCCCGCCACCGTCGGCTTCTCGGTCTCGTTGCCGCGCGGGTTGTCGTCCGCACCGGACGCCGTGGCGCTCGGGTCGCCGGGCGTCGTGGACGCGGAAGCGCTGGGCTTCTTGTCCTTGCCGTAGACCTCGACCTCGTCCTTGTCCTTGCCCAGGACCAGGTAGCCGGTGACGCCGGCCGCCACGACGACGGCCGTCGCGGCCAGGATCGCGACCAGCTTGGTCCGGTTGCCGCCACCGCCGCCGCCCGGCTGCGGCTGGGGCGCGCCGGCGGGTATGGGCTGACCCCACTGGGGCTGCTGCTCATACGGGTTGGGCTGCTGATAGCCGGGCTGCTGATACGGATTCGGCTGCTGGTACCCCGGCTGCTGGTACGGGTTGTTCTGTCCCTGCGGGTTCTGTCCCTGAGGGTTCTGTCCCTGCGGGTTCTGCTCGCCCCCGGGCGGCTGCTGTCCTGGCCACATGGCGAGCAACCCTAGTGCCGCCGGGGACACGAATCGGTCACCGCCCTTTGTCAGGCACGTACCGATGCCGGAGCCCCGGATCTGGCCAGCGAAGACTACCCATGGGTAACATCTGGCTCATGAGCGCAGACCAGATGTCGATCGGCGAGATGCTCGCCGCCACGGTTCCCATGGTTCGGACCCTGAACCTGGAGTACCTGGAGACCACCCCGGAGCGGGCCGTCCTCGCCCTCCCGGACCAGAGCGAGTACCGCAACCACGTCGGTGGGCCGCACGCCGGAGCGATGTTCACTCTCGGCGAGTCGGCCAGCGGCGCGATCGTCCTGGCGGCCTTCGGGGACCAGCTCGACCGCGCCGTGCCGCTGCCGGTCAACGCCCAGATCGCCTTCAAGAAGATCGCGCTCGGCCCGGTGCGGGCCACGGCCACGCTCGGCCGCCCGATCGCGGAGGTCGTCGCCGAACTCGACGAGGGCAAGCGTCCGGAATTCCCCGTCACCGTCGCCATCCAGCGCGAGGACGGCGCCGTGACCACGGAGATGACGGTCCTGTGGACCCTGCGCCCCAACAGCTGAACACCGGCCCGTTCGGCTGACCCGGTAGGCTTCCCGGCGTGCGCCCTTCCCGGCGCGCGCCGGGAGACACGGGACACAACGGGAGGAAGCCGCGGTGCACGTCCAGGAATGGCTCGACACGGTGCCCGCCGGTGCCGTCTACGCCGTGGTGGCCCTCGTCATCGGAGTGGAGAGCCTGGGCATCCCGCTGCCGGGGGAGATCGTCCTGGTGTCGGCGGCCCTGCTGTCCTCGCAGCACGGGGGAGTCAACCCCTTCGTGCTCGGCGCCTGCGCGGTCGCCGGTGCGGTGATCGGCGACTCCATCGGCTACGCCATCGGCCGCAAGGGCGGACGGCCCCTGCTGGCCTGGCTCGGCAACAAGTTCCCCCGGCACTTCGGCGAGGCGCACATCGCCACCGCCGAGCGGTCCTTCGAGAAGTGGGGCATGTGGGCCGTCTTCTTCGGCCGCTTCGTCGCCCTGCTGCGCATCTTCGCCGGCCCGCTCGCGGGCGTGCTGCGGATGCCGTACTGGAAGTTCCTCGTCGCCAACGTGCTCGGCGGGATCGCCTGGGCTGGTGGCACGACGGCGGTCGTCTACTACGTCGGGCTCGTCGCCGAGGACTGGCTCAAGCGGTTCTCGTACCTGGGGCTGGCCGCGGCCGTGCTCGTCGGACTGACGTCGCTGCTGGTGATCAAGCGCCGTGCGAAGAAGACGGCGGCGCGGCAGACGGCGGACGAGCGTGAGGCCGTTCCGGCCGCCGAATAGACGGAGGCCGAGGACTCGCCGAACAGAGGCGGACCGAGAGCTACGGACAGAAGCGGGGCCCGCCGGGCCCCGCTTTCGCCGGGAGCGCCCTCAGCTCCCGTGCACCTCGCGGTGGGCCTTGGCCAGTTCCGCGTACATCGTGCCGTTCAGCGTGATGCCCTGCCGCTCCTCCTCGGTCAGCACCCGCCGGACCTTCGCGGGGACGCCCGCGACCAGGGAGCCCGGCGGCACCTGCATCCCCTGAGGCACCAGGGCCTGCGCCGCGACCAGCGAGCCGGCACCGATCACCGCGCCGTTCAGCACCGTCGCGCCCATGCCGATCAGACAGTCGTCGCCGACCGTCGCCCCGTGCACGACGGCGTTGTGCCCGACGGACACCCGCTCGCCCACCGACACGGGGAAGCCGGGGTCGGCGTGCAGGGTGCAGTTGTCCTGGATGTTGCTGTCCGCGCCGACCGAGATCCGCTCCACGTCGCCGCGCAGCACCGCCCCGTACCAGACGCTCGCCCCGGCCTCCAGTGTCACGTCGCCGATCACCGTGGACGTGGGGGCCGTGAAGGCCTCCGCGTCCACCCTCGGTTCCCTGCCGCCGATGCCTGTGATCAGCGCCCTGTGCGTCATCGCCGTCTCCTCGTGTCCGTCGTACACCGGCACCGTACGCCACCGGTGGGGTGAAGATCACAGGGCGCGGACGCCATGGGCTCGGCAGGCGCCGACTACGGTGAGCGGGTGCCGAAGCGCAAGAACACGTTCTCATCCTGGTGGCGCCGCGTCGCGCAGCGGGCCGTCCACGCCGGCTGGGCCTGGGCGCAGCGCGCGGGCTCCGTCAGCGCCGAACACCCGGGGCGTTTCCGCTTCGGCTCGATCGGCCCGGCCACCCGGCTCGCCTTCCCGCTCGGCACCGTGTTCGGCGAGCCGTGGATCCATCTCGGCTCCCACTGCATCGTCGCCGAACAGGTCACCCTCACCGCGGGCCTGATGCCCGACCTCGATCTGGGCCCGGACCCGATCCTGCGCATCGGCGACGGCGTCGTGCTCGGCCGCGGCAGCCATGTCATCGCCGACACGACGGTCACCATCGGCAGCGACTGCTACTTCGGGCCGTACGTCTACGTGACCTCCACCAACCACTCCTACGACGACCCGCACGAGCCCATCGGCAAGCAGTGGCCCCGGATGGAGCCGGTGGAGATCGGACCGGGCTGCTGGATAGGCACCGGGGCGGTGATCCTGCCGGGTGCCCGGATCGGACGCAACGTCGTGGTGGCCGCGGGCGCGGTCGTCCGGGGGACCGTGCCCGACCACGCCGTGGTGGCCGGGGCGCCCGCCCGGGTCGTACGGCGCTGGACGCCGGCCGAGGGCTGGCAGCCGCCGCTGCGCACGCCCGCGCCGGTGCCGGTCCCGGACGGGGTCACTTCCGACCAGCTGGTGGCGTTGTCGGGCCTCGACGAGGAGACGGTGGCGAAACTGGCCCGGCTGGAGCCCTGAGCCCTTTCAGGGCGGGGGAGCGGGGAGCGCGGTGCCGCACGAGGCTCAGCCGGTCGCCAGCAGCAGCGTGCCCACCAGGGCCAGACCCGCGCCCGCCGCCTGGACGGCGCGCAGCCGTTCCCTGAGGAAGCCGCGCGCGGCCAGCGCGGTCACCACCGGGTAGAGCGAGGCGAGCACGGCGGCGATCGTGATCGGCCCGTGCTGGGCGGCCACGGAGTACGTGCCGTTGGCCGCGACGTCGGCGAGGCCGACGAAGGCGAGCGCCGGGAGCGAGGCCCAGGGGAAGCCGCTCGCCGGAAGAGCCGGGCCGCCACGGCGCACGGAGGCGTACAGCGCGGCGCCGCCCACGGCCACGTTCGTCAGCCGTTGTACGAACAGGGCCAGGAACAGGCCGGTGACCGTGGTCGACGCCTCGGCGATCAGCGCGAAGACCGTGCCGAAACCGAGCGCGGCGACCAGCGTCAGCAGGATCGCCCGGCGCTGCACACCGGCGCCCTTGAGCTGCGGCCCGCCCGCGAGCACGACCCCGGTGACGGCGACGGCGATCCCCGCGGCCTGCGTCAGCCCGGGGCGCTCGCCGAGGCAGAGCCCCACGCCGACGGGGACGGCGACGCTCAGGGTGGCCAGCGGGGAGACGACTCCCATCGGGCCCAGGGCGAGCGCCTTGTAGAAGGACAGCAGCGCGACCGGGCCGACCAGACCGGCGGCGAACGCGAACCACAGCTGTGGTCCGGCCTCGCTCCAGCCTCCGGTGGCCGCCACGATCGTGCCGAGCACGACCGCGGCGATCCCCTGGGAGACCACGACGACGGACAGCGCCGGGATCCGCCGGGTCAGCACCCCGCCGCCGAAGTCGGCCAAGCCCCACAGCAGGCTGGTGGCCAGGGCGAAGAGTGCTGTCACAGGGTGCCTCGCAGTACAGTTCGGTGAACGATCGGGTGCACCACACAGTAGTTCAATGAGGTGAACCCTGTCATTCAACATACTGAACCCCGGGTGCTCTCCGGATATCCGGTCACACCAGATATTGGACGGAACGTGTCGGATCTCGACCTGCTGACCCAGTCCCTGGCGCGCAACGTCAAGCGCTGGCGCACCGACCGCGGCTTCACCCTGGACGCGCTCGCCGCGCGGGCCGGCGTCAGCCGCGGCATGCTCATCCAGATCGAGCAGGCCCGCACCAACCCCAGCATCGGCACGGTCGTCAAGATCGGCGACGCCCTCGGCATCAGCATCACCACCCTGCTCGACTACGAACAGGGCCCGAAGGTGCGCGTCGTCCCCGCCGAGCAGGCCGTACGGCTGTGGCACACGGACGCGGGCAGCTACAACCGGCTGCTCGCGGGAGCCGAGGCCCCCGGACCGGTGGAGATGTGGGACTGGCGGCTGATGCCCGGTGAGAGCAGCCCCTCCGACCCGCATCCCGTCGGCACGGTCGAGCTCGTCCATGTCACGGCGGGGGAACTGACCCTCACCGTCGACGGCGTGGACCATGTCGTGCCGACCGGCGCGAGCGCGTCCTTCGAGGCCGACAGCCCGCACACGTACGGCAACCGGGGCGACGTCCCGATGGAGATGGTGATGGCGGTCTCCGTCCCGCCCGTGCGCTGAGACGCCCCCGGGACCACCGCCGGACGGCTGTTACCGTGCGGCCATGCGCGCACCCATCGGAGACTTCGACCACGCCACCCCCGCCCCCGACTGCCTCGACGAGCTCACCGGCCCGGTCGCCGACGCCGTACGCCGCTGGAGCGGCACCGTCCCCGCCGACGAGATCCTCTACGTCGAGACCGACCCGCGGTGGGCCGACACCGCCGTCTTCGTGGAGCACTACGGCCGGGACCTGCTGGAGCGGTCCGCGAACTGCGTGGTCGTCGCCGGCAAGCGCGGCAGCGAGACCACCCTGGCCGCGTGCGTGGTCCTGTCCACCACCCGCGTCGACGTCAACGGCGTGGTGCGCCGGCAACTCGGTGCCCGCAAGGCCTCGTTCGCGCCCATGGACACGGCGACGGGGGAGACCGGCATGGAGTACGGCGGGATCACCCCGATCGGGCTGCCCGCCGACTGGCCGGTGCTGGTGGACTCGGCGGTCGTCGACGTGCCGTACGTCCTGGTCGGCAGCGGCCGCAGGCGCGGCAAACTGCTGGTGCCCGGCAAGGCGTTCGCGCAACTGCCGGGCGCGGTCGTGCTGGAGGGGCTGGGACAGGTCCTGGGCGCGGCCTGAGGTCATGCCTGCGCGTGAAGGTCATGCCTGCGCGTGAAGGTCACGCCTGCGCGTGATGGGCCAGCACGAGATGCGGGTCGGCCTGGCCCGCGACCGGCGCCGGATCGGCGTGCACCAGGGCCGCGGTGAGCCGGGGCACGGCGTGCAGCAGGGCGTGCTCGGCGTCCACGGCGATCGCGTGCGCCTGCCGCACGGTCGCCTCGCCGTCCACCACCACGGCCACCTCGGCGCGCAGCCGGTGCCCGATCCAGCGCAGCCGCAGCTCGCCGACCCCGCGCACCCCCTCGACCGCCGACAGCGCCCGCTCGGCCCGGTCCACCAGGGCCGGGTCCACTGCGTCCATCACCCGCCGGAACACCTCACGCGCCGCGTCCCGCAGCATCAGCGCGATCGCGGCCGTGATCGCCAGCCCGACCACCGGGTCGGCCGCCTGCCAGCCGAGCGCCGAGCCGCCGGCGCCGGCCAGCACCGCCAGTGAGGTGAAACCATCG
Organism: Streptomyces sp. NPDC002265; assembly: GCF_040296125.1. Taxonomy (NCBI): domain Bacteria; kingdom Bacillati; phylum Actinomycetota; class Actinomycetes; order Kitasatosporales; family Streptomycetaceae; genus Streptomyces; species Streptomyces sp. NPDC002265. The sequence goes on from NZ_JBEOWS010000203.1 coordinate 8,948, forward strand.
GTACGGGCGTGCAGCCCGTCGGCGACCAGCGCGGCCGAACCGATCGAGCGGCCGACCCGGATCCGGTGCCGGGCCACCCACTCGTTGCCCGCGAAGCCGGCCAGAGCGGCCAGGGCGACCGCCGGGAGGTGCTCGACGGGCCGCGGGGACAGCAGCCGCTCGAACGCCGTCCAGCCCGCGAAGGCCGCCGACGCGCCGATCGTCAGCACGATCACCAGGCCCGCCAGGTCCTCGGCGCGGCCGTAGCCGTAGGTGAAGCGGCGGGTCGCGGCCCGTCGGCCCAGCACGAAGGCGATGCCGAGCGGTACGGCGGTCAGCGCGTCCGCGGCGTTGTGCACCGTGTCGCCGAGCAGCGCCACCGACCCGGAGAGCACCACGACCGCCGCCTGCACCACCGCCGTCCCCGCGAGCACGGCCAGCGACACCCACAGCGCGCGCAGCCCCCGGGCCGAGGACTCCAGGGCGGGGTCGAGCCGGTCGGCTGTCTCGTGGGAGTGGGGCGTCAGGAGATGGGAGAGGCGGTGCCGCAGCCGGCCGGCCGGACGGGCCCGCTCGGGGCCGGGGAGGTGCTCCCGGTGGTGGGGGTGTCCGTGGTCATGACGGGCCGTCCCCCGGTCCTGACGGCGGGCGGGGCCGGACCCGTGCCCGTCGTGGCGGGCAGGACCGGTCCCGTGCCCGCCGTGATGCACATGACCACGACCGTGGCCGTGCCCGTGGTCCTGCTCAAGTTCCTTGTCGTGACGGTCGCTCACGGCGGTCCCCTTCCGGTGCGCCGGGCGCAGGTGCGCGGGAGTGGACGCGACCCCGCCCTCGACGCCATTATGTGCGCATGAGCGCACACATGCACCTGTCGTCTGCGCATCACGGTCATCCGCGTACCCCCGGCGAGGACCATTTCGCCCTCGCGGCCGAGATCCTCGCCCTGCTCGGCGACCGCACCCGCCTCACCCTGCTGCACGCGCTGGCGGCCGGGGAGGCGGACGTCACCACGCTCACGGAGGCGTGCGGCGCGGCGCGGCCGGCCGTGAGCCAGCATCTGGCACGGCTGCGGCTCGCCGGACTGGTGAGCACCCGCAAGGAGGGCCGCCGGGTCGTCTACGCGCTGCGCGACGGCCATCTGCGCCGCCTGCTGGACGAGGCGCTCGACGTGGCCGACCACCGGCTCCGCGACCAGCCCGTGCACGACTGACCCACGGCCGGCGCAGCGGCCCTTCCGGAGGGAGCGGCGCTCAGCCCAGCCGCGGGATCTCGATCGCCGGGCAGTGGTCCATCACCATCTCCAGGCCCGCGGCCCGGGTGCGGTCGTACGCCTCCTCGTCGACGACGCCGAGCTGGAACCAGACCGCCCGCGCCCCCTTGGCGACCGCCTCGTCGGCGACCGCCCCGGCGAGGTGGCCGTTGACGAACACATCGACCACGTCCACGTCGAAGGGGATGTCCGCGAGCGACGCGTAGCCGCGCTCGCCGTGCACGGTCTCCGCCTTGGGATGCACGGGGACGACACGCTTGCCGAAGCGCTGGAGCACCTCGGCGACGCCGTACGCGGCGCGGCCGCGGTTGGACGACAGGCCCACCACGGCCCAGGTGTCACCGAGCTCGGTGAGTATCTTGCGGATCGTTGCCTCGTCGCCGTACACCGGCGGCCTCCTCGACACAGACGGGGAAAAGAGCTCTCCCGGGGACAACAGCACGGTACGCGGTGGGATTCCGGCGGCCGTGTCCCGCCCGCGGCACCGGTTCGATGTCCTGATTCCGCGCAGCCTGTCTGCGCGAGGGCCTCCACCCGCCTACGCTCACCTCGTGCTCCGCATCATCGACGCCCGTATTGGCGAACTCGTCGACGCCGCCCCGGTCCGCCGGGGCCTGACCCGGGTCGAGGCGCACGTGCCCGGGTTCGACATCACCGCCCTGCGCCTGCTGCTCGTCACCGACCTGCTCGTACGCGCCCTCGAACTCGGCGGTACGCCGGTGTGGGCGCTGCTGACCGCACCGCGCGAGGCGGCCGAGCTGCGCGCGGGCGCCGCGGCCCTCGGGGTGCGGCCCTTCGAGGACGCGCGGGACATCGGGACCGGACTGGGCGAGGCCCAGGTCCTCCACGTGGTGGGCACGGGCGGCGCCGTGCCCGACGGCGTCCGGGTCGAGGTCGCGCCCGTCCTCCCCGAAGGGGCGGGGGTCCCGCAGGGCACCGACCCGACCGTGTTGCGGCTGGCGCTGCTCGGCCATCCGCGCGGCGCGCCCCTCCGGCTCGGACCGGCCGCCCTGACGGACGCCGAGCGCACCCTGGGGCGCTGGCGCCGCGCGGTCGCGGGCTGGGCCACCCGCCCCTCCCGGCCGGTCCCCGACGAGGTGCGCGTACGGCTGCGCACCGCCTGGGAGGACGACCTGGACGTGCCCGAGGTCCTGAACGTGCTGCGCTGGGTGGAGGAGGCCGGGCCGGACCTGCCGGACGGCGCCCGCTTCGAGACGTACGCCTATGCCGACCGGCTGCTGGGCCTGGAGCTCACCCGCGACCTGGGAACCCTGGTATGACCGCGCGCGCCGGGGCGGGACCGCTGCGCCGCCTGGTCGTGCTGCGGCACGCCAAGTCCGCCTGGCCGGAGGGCGTGCCCGACCACCGGCGGCCGCTCGCGCCGCGCGGCCGCCGGGACGCCCCGGCCGCGGGCCGGGCCCTCGCCGAGGCCGACTTCCTGCCCGACCTCGCCCTGTGCTCGCCCGCCCTGCGTGCCCGGCAGACCTGGGACCTGGCCGCCGCCGAGTGGGGTACCCCGCCGCCGGTGCGCTACGAACCGCGGCTGTACGGGGCCGATGCGACGGAACTGCTGGACGTGGTGCGCGAGACACCGCCCGAGATCGAGACACTGCTGCTGATCGGCCACAATCCCGGCCTGGAGGAACTCGTCCTCGACCTGGCCGACGACGGCCTCGACGGTGCGCTCGACGAGGTCCGGGCGAAGTTCCCGACCTCGGCGATCGCGGTCCTCGCCTGGTACGGGAGCACCTGGCGGGCGCTCGCCCCGGGCTCGGCGCTGCTGACGTCGATGACGGTGCCGAGGGGCCGGCGGCTGAGCTAGCGCTTCCCCGGTGATCCGGCCTCAGCCCACATGGACGTACGGCCTGCGCTGCGGGGACTGTTCCGCGCGGCGCAGCACCTCCCGGGTGACCGGCGCGACCTCGCCGTCGCCGAAGACCAGGAACCGGATCAGATGGCTGACGGGGTTGCCCTCCGTCCAGCTGAAGTAGGCGTGCGGCACCTCGCCGGTGCGGTCGCGCAGGGCCAGCAGCACCGCCGCGATGGTGTTGGGCACGGTCGGGCCCTGCGCCCGCAGCCGCCGTACGCCGTGCATCTCGTCGCCGCGCACGGTGACGTCGGCGCTGAAGTCCGAGGAGTCCCGCACGAACACCTCCAGGAACAGCACCGGGCCGCCCTTCGGGATGGGGGTGTGGCCGCGCTGCGCGTGCTCCTTGGCCCGGTACTCCCGCCGGGTGTGCTCCACCGGTTCGTTCGCGATCAGCCGCAGCGGGCCGGCCCGGGCCGCCCCGTCGACGATCCGCCGCGCGGGCTCGTCGAGGACGACCTCGGCGACACGCAGTTCGAAGGCACGGTGCACCCGCGAGACGAACGAGGTCACCAGGATCGCCACGATGAAGATCGCCGCGATCTTGATGCCGTCCGGCCGCTCGATCACGTTCGCCACCAGCGTGTACGCGAACACGGCGGTGATCGCGCCGAACCCGAGCGCGGCACGGCGGCGGCCACGCCGGTGCACGGCGACCGTGGAGGCGAACGCCGCCGACAGCATCAGCACCAGCACACCGGTCGCGTACGCGCCGCTCTGCCGGTCCACGTTCGCGTCGAACCACAGGGTGATGAGCACCGCCGCCGTCATGTAGACCAGCACCAGCGGACGCACCGCACGCGTCCACTCGGGGGCCATGCCGTAGCGCGGCAGATAGCGCGGTACGAGGTTCAGCAGCCCGGCCAGCGCGGAGGCGCCCGCGAACCACAGGATCGTGATCGTCGAGACGTCGTACACCGTGCCGAACACCTGGCCGAGATGCTCGTGAGCGAGATAGGCCAGCGCACGGCCGTTGGCCTTGCCGCCGTTCTTGAACTCCGACTGCGGAATGAGGATCGTCGTGGCCAGGCTGGACAGCAGCAGGAAGCAGCTCATGATCAGCGCGGCCGTGGTGAGCAGCCGGCGGGTGCCGTGGATACGGCCCGCCGGGTTCTCGTACGTATCCGTCGGAGCGCCCCTGACCTGCGGCATCACGGCCACACCTGTCTCGAAGCCGGACATGCCGAGGGCCAGCTTCGGGAAGACCAGCAGCGCCAGGCCGACCATCATCAGGGGCGAGGAGTGCTGCGCGCTCAGCGCGTCGATCCAGTCGTGGATGCGCACCGGTTCGGTGAACACCTCCCACGCGGAGACGCCGAGCACCACCAGATTCAGGGTCAGATACGTCGCCACCAGCACCACCGCGATGCCGATCGCCTCCCGGAAACCCTTCAGGAACACCCCGCCCAGCAGACCCACCAGCACCAGAGTGATCCACAGGTTCTCGCCCTGGAGCCACGGCGGCGCGAACGGGTTCTCCACCACGTGCGCGGCGGCGTCCGCCGCCGACAGCGTGATGGTGATGATGAAGTCGGTCGCCGCGAAGCCCAGCAGCACCAGCACGAAGATCTTCCCCGACCACCACGACAGCAGCCGCTCCAGCATGGCGATCGACCCCTCGCCGTGCGGGCTCTCGCGCGCCACCCGGCGGTAGACCGGCAGCGCGCCGAACAGGGTCAGCGCGATCAGCACCATGGTCGCGAGCGGGGACAGCAGACCGGCGGCGAGCGCCGCGATGCCCGGCTGGTAGCCGAGCGTGGAGAAGTAGTCGACACCGGTCAGGCACATCACCCGCCACCACCGGTGGCCCTCCTGCCCGGCCCGCGCCTTCGCGTGCGGGCCGGGGTGCCGCGCGGTCTGCTCGCTCAGGCCCTCCAGCAGCCAGGCCCGCCAGCGGGCCTGGCGCGCGGTGCCGCCCGACGCGGTGGGGCTCGACGGGGTGGCCCCGGCACCGCCGGTGCTCCCCACGTGCGTGCCGGTCATGCCGGTGTCTCCCGTCTTGCGGACCTCCCCACATCGTCGCCCGCACCCGCGACGCGGGCGACCGCACGGGCGACCGTACGAGCGGCCGTACGAGCGCTCTCCCGGGCTCCGTCTAGGCTGGCCGGATGCAGGACCAGTACCGCACCGTCGCCCACCCGGGTGTGCACGAGACCGAGGTCAACCGTTCCCGCTTCCTGTGCGCGCTCGCCCCGGCGGCCACCGAGCAGGAGGCGCAGGACTTCGTGGCCGCCGTCCGCAGGGAGCACGCCGACGCCACGCACAACTGCTGGGCCTACGTCATCGGAGCCGACGCCTCCGTCCAGAAGGCCAGCGACGACGGCGAGCCGGGCGGCACGGCCGGGGTCCCCATGCTCCAGATGCTGCTGCGCCGCGACATGCGGTACGTCGTCGCCGTCGTCACCCGCTACTACGGCGGCGTCAAGCTCGGCGCGGGCGGCCTGATCCGGGCGTACGGAGGCGCCGTAGGCGAGGCCCTGGACGCGCTCGGCACCCTGACCCGGCGCCGCTTCCGGGTGGCCACGGTGACCGTCGACCACCAGCGCGCGGGCAAGGTCCAGAACGACCTGCGCTCGACCGGGCGGGAGGTACGGGACGTGCGGTACGGGGAGGCGGTCACCATCGAGATCGGGCTGCCGGACGCGGACGTGCCGGCCTTCCGGGGATGGCTCGCGGACGTGACGGCCGGCACCGCCGGGTTCGAACTGGGCGGCGAGGCGTACGGGGACGCCTGAGGGCTGAGGGCTGAGGCCTGAGGGCTGAGGGCTGAGGGCCGTCGTCCGACGTCGGACGGCTGGCGCTCCGGTGGTGCCGGGACGTATCTCGTTGCTCACCTCGGCGGCGGCCTCCACCATCCCAATGCGGATATATCGGGCAATTGACTGTCGTGCGGGTGTGACGGACCGGGATCCGTGGGGGATCGGTTGCCGAAAAGCGTTAGCGTGGTGGACGCCGAACGGAGGGTCCATGCCGGTTCGGCCCGAGTGCGCGCCGGTGCCTTCCGCCGCGTGCCCGCGGGTATCGGTCCAGAAGGCGCAGGTGGGGGAGACGTGCAGGTCGGAGCGGTTTCTTGAGGTTGCTGCACACGTCCGACTGGCATCTGGGCCGGTCGTTCCACCGGGTCGGCATGCTCGGCGCCCAGGCCGACTTCATCGGTCACCTCGTCACGACCGTGCGTGAACACGCCGTGGACGTCGTGGTCGTGTCGGGAGACGTCTACGACCGGGCGGTGCCCCCGCTCGGCGCGGTCGAGCTGTTCGACGACGCCCTGCACCGGCTCGCCGGTCTCGGCGTGCCGACCGTGATGATCTCCGGCAACCACGACTCCGCCCGCCGGCTGGGGGTCGGCGCCGGGCTGATCGACCGCGCCGGCATCCATCTGCGCACCGAACCGTCGGCCTGCGGCACACCGGTGGTGCTGGCCGACCCGCACGGCGACGTGGCCTTCTACGGCCTGCCGTATCTCGAACCCGCCCTGGTCAAGGACGAGTTCGCGGTGCCGAAGCCGGGGCACGAGGCCGTGCTCGCCGCCGCCATGGAGCGGGTCCGCGCCGACCTCGCCGGACGGGCGCCGGGCACCCGCTCCGTCGTCCTCGCCCATGCCTTCGTCACCGGGGGAGAGGTCAGCGACAGCGAGCGGGACATCACCGTCGGCGGAGTGGCCGCCGTGCCCGCCGGGGTCTTCGACGGCGTCGACTACGTGGCCCTGGGCCATCTGCACGGCTGCCAGACGATCACCGAGCGCGTGCGCTACTCCGGCTCCCCGCTGGCGTACTCCTTCTCGGAGGCGGAGCACCGCAAGAGCATGTGGCTCGTCGACCTCGACGCCGGCGGCGCGGTCACCGCCGAGCGCGTCGACTGCCCGGCGCCCCGCGCGCTGGCCCGCATCCGGGGCCCGCTGGAGCAGCTTCTCGCCGACCCCGCGCTCGCCCGGCACGAGGAGGCGTGGGTCGAGGCGACACTCACCGACCCGGTCCGCCCGGCCGACCCCATGGCCCGGCTCGCCGAGCGCTTCCCGCACACCCTCAGCCTCGTCTTCGACCCCGAGCGCGCCCCGGACGACCCCGGTCTGTCGTACGCCGCACGGCTCGCCGACCGCAGCGACCAGCAGATCGCGGAGGACTTCGTGGCGCATGTGCGCGGCGCAGGGCCCGACGAACGGGAACGGGACGTCCTGCGGGACGCGTTCGACGCGGTGCGCGCCGACGACGCCGTGCGGGAGGTGGCCCGGTGAGGCTGCACCGCCTGGACATCACCGCCTTCGGGCCGTTCGGCGGGACGCAGACGGTCGACTTCGACGCGCTGTCCGCCGCCGGTCTCTTCCTGCTGCACGGCCCTACCGGCTCGGGCAAGACCTCCGTCCTGGACGCGGTCTGCTACGCGCTCTACGGCGCCGTCCCCGGCGCCCGCCAGGGCGCCCAGGGCCTGACACTGCGCAGCGACCACGCCGCGGCGGCCGCCCGTACCGAGGTGCGTCTCGAACTGACCGCGGCCGGGCGCCGGTTGGAGATCACCCGGCAGCCGCCCTGGGAGCGCGCCAAGCTGCGCGGCTCGGGCACCACGGTCGACAAGGCCCAGACCTGGCTGCGCGAGTACGACGCCGCCGCCGGCGCCTGGAAGGACCTCAGCCGCTCGCACCAGGAGATCGGCGAGGAGATCACCCAGCTGCTCGGCATGAGCCGCGAGCAGTTCTGCCAGGTCGTCCTGCTGCCGCAGGGCGACTTCGCGCGGTTCCTGCGCGCCGACGCCGAGGCCCGCGGCAAGCTGCTCGGCCGCCTCTTCGACACGCGCCGCTTCGCCGAGGTCGAGAAGCGTCTGACCGACCGCAGGAAGGCCACCGAGGCCCAGGTGCGCGAGGGCGACGCCGCGTTGCTCGCGGACGCCCACCGGATGCAGCAGGCGGCGGGCGGCGCCCTGGAGCTGCCCGAACTGACCCCCGGGCAGCCGGGGTTGGCCGACGCCGTGCTGAACGCCGCCGCCGTCGCCCGCAGTACCGCCCGCGAGGAACTGACCGTCGCGCAATGCCGCCTCGCCGCCACCGAGAGCGCGCAGCATGCCGCCGAGCGCGCACTGTCCGACGTACGCGAAGTGGCCCGGTTGCAGCAGCGGTTCGCCCAGGCGCGGCAGCGGGCCGCGCTCCTGGCGGAGCGGGGCGACACGCACCGGGCGGAGCAGTCCCGGATGGAGCGCGGCCGCAAGGCCGAGGCGGTCGCCCCGGCACTGGAGCTGCGCGAGGCCGTCGACGCCGAGCACCGCAGGGCGTCCGCCGCCGAGACGCACGCCCGCGCCCAGCTGCCCGGCACCTTCGCGGACGCGGGCGCGGCCGGACTCGCGGCCGCCGCGCCCCGGGCCGCCGCGGTGGTCGGC
>NZ_JBEOWS010000204.1:0-16281 GCF_040296125.1 Streptomyces sp. NPDC002265
CCGCGTCCCGCCCGCCATCGTTGACCCGCCGCACTGCGGGGCCGGGGCCCCCCCCCCCCCGCCGGAGCCGCCCCCGGGCCCGCCCCCCCGCCGGGGGCGCCCGCCGACGCCTGGACGGAGGTCGGCTCCGACCGTGCCGACCCGCTGACCGAGAGCCAGGGCCTGACCTCGGTGGAGGTCCCCGCCGGAAGCCCCAACCACTACACGGGCATCGGCACGATCCCCTTCGGCGTCTCCAGCCGCGGCTGGAACCATGTGGGTGACCCCGACGCCTCGTACGGCGGCTACTACGTCGAGCCCTACCAGCGGGACTCCGGCGGCGCGAAGATGTTCCGGGTGCAGGCGCCGGGCGGCGGCTGGTCGGAGTACGTCCACGCCCTCGGCTCCGGTGAGGCGCTGAACAACTCGTGGGTCGCGATCTCGCCGGACGGCCAGTGGATGCTCTCCGGCGAGTACGGCACGATGACCCGCTTCCTGGTCTTCCCGACCCCGGGCGTCAACCCGGCCACCTCGCCGTCCGCGAACCTCCCGCAGGTCTCGACCGTCAACCTCGACCACCCGGTGCGGGACGTCCAGGGCTGCGACTTCTCCACCCCGACCCAGCTGCTGTGCTCCTCCGACGACCCGGCGGGCACCCTGTTCGGCGTCACCAAGCCGCTCCTCCAGGTCGACCTGTCCGGCCAGGCGAACGGCACGTCCGACGTCTCCGGGCACGTCACCGCCCTGCGTCAGCTGCCCCTGCGCAGCTCCTGCTCGGGCACGTTCGAGGCGGAGGGCATCGACTACGACCGCCGCACCGGCACCCTGCGGGTGATCGTCGTCTCCCCGGGCTTCTGCGTCCTGACCGACAGCAAGACGTACCGCTTCACCCGCGGCTAGGGCCTGCCGTCCGGATCGGCCCCGCCTGGCGGCCCTGGGCCGCGGGCCGGGGTCGATCCGGGGTCCGGGAGGGGCCGTCCGCCGCTCGGCGGTGCGGCCCGCTCCCGCCCCGGGCCGACGCCGGTGGTCCGTACCGGCCGGTGGTGCTTTTCTTGGGGAGAGGGTCGCGGTGGCGCGGGGAACCCGTGGTACCGGCACCCCGCCAGGAGAGGAGCGATCACGATGGACAGGGAAGAACAGCACCCGCAGTCCGTCTCCGTCGAGATCAGCGACTGCACCAAGGAGGACGCCCGGATCGTGTTCGACACGCTGTGCGCGTGCTTCGAGTCCGACCGGTGCGCCGAGGACGTACCCCAGCACATCCACGAGACCCGGCCCACGGTCTGGCTCGGCACGTTCGACGTGGCCGACAGGCACCGCTGCGACAGCCCGCCCCGGCTCGCCGGGTCCGTCACGGCCGACGTGCAGGGCGGCTACTGGGCGATCGACCGGATCCGGATGACCCTGGACGACCTGTTCGCCGTGCACGAGCTGAGCGGAGCCTCGGGCGACCAGGAACAGGAGCTGCACATCCGGCTGAGGAGCAGGTAGCCCACGCCCCGGACCGGGGGCGGGCGCAGGCCGTGAACCCGGCCCGCACCCGCCCCCGGCCCGCGCCTGCCCCGGCCCGCGCCTGCCCCGGCCCGCACCCGCCCCGGCCCGCACCCGGCCTGGCGCGGCCGCGGTCACCCATGTCGCGTGACTTCCGCGACATGTCCCCGTACGTGTTATGCAACTAGTTGCACAACCGGGGACCGGTCCTCTACAACAGGAGGTGACCACACCGCGCACGGAGGCCTCGATGAGCCGTTACCCCCACCTGCTGAGCCCGCTCGACCTGGGCTTCACCACGCTGCCCAACCGCGTCCTGATGGGCTCCATGCACGTCGGCCTGGAGGAGGCCGAGCGCGGCTTCGAGCGCATGGCGGAGTTCTACGCCGCCCGGGCGCGCGGGGGAGTGGGCCTGATCGTCACCGGCGGCATCGCGCCCAACGACGAGGGACGCCCCTACGAGGGCGGCGCCAAGCTCACCACCGACGCCGAGGCCGAGCAGCACCGCGAGATCACCGAGGCCGTGCACCGCGAGGGCGGCCGGATCGCGATGCAGATCCTGCACTTCGGGCGGTACGCCTACCACCGCGACCTGGTCGCGCCGAGCCCGCTCCAGGCGCCCATCAGCCCCTTCCCCCCGCGTGAGCTGACCGACGCCGACATCGAGCGGACCATCGGCGACTACGCCCGTGCCGCCCGGCTCGCCCGGCAGGCCGGTTACGACGGCGTCGAGATCATGGGCTCCGAGGGCTACCTCATCAACGAGTTCATCGCCCGCCAGACCAACCAGCGCACCGACCGCTGGGGCGGCGCCTACGAGAACCGGATGCGCTTCCCGGTGGAGATCGTGCGCCGGGTGCGTGAGGCGGTCGGCGAGGACTTCATCGTCATCTACCGGCTGTCCATGCTGGACCTCGTCCCCGGCGGCTCCTCGCTCGACGAGGTGATCACGCTCGCCAAGGCAGTCGAGGCCGCCGGTGCGACGATCATCAACACCGGCATCGGCTGGCACGAGGCCCGCATCCCGACCATCGCGACCTCCGTGCCGCGCGGCGCCTACACCTGGGTCACGAAGAGGCTCATGGGCGCGGTCTCGGTGCCGCTGGTGACGACGAACCGCATCAACACCCCCGAGCTCGCCGAGCAGTTGATAGCCGACGGCGGCGCCGACATGGTGTCGATGGCCCGGCCGATGCTGGCCGACCCCGACTTCGTCGCCAAGGCCGCGGCCGGCCGGCCCGAGGCCATCAACACCTGCATCGGCTGCAACCAGGCCTGCCTCGACCACACCTTCAGCGGACAGATCACCTCCTGCCTGGTCAACCCGCGCGCCTGCCACGAGACCGAACTGGTCCTCGCGCCGACCCGGCTGCGCAAGCGCGTCGCCGTCGTGGGTGCCGGTCCGGCCGGCCTCGCCTGCGCCGTGAGCGCCGCCGAACGCGGCCACGCCGTCACCCTGTTCGACGCGGCGGGCGAGATCGGCGGCCAGCTCAACGTGGCCCGGCAGGTGCCCGGCAAGCAGGAGTTCGACGAGACGCTGCGCTACTTCCGCCACCAGCTCGACGCGCACGGCGTGGACGTACGGCTCGACACCTGGGCCGGTGCCGCCGACCTCGCCGGCTACGACGAGGTGGTCGTCGCCACCGGCGTCACCCCGCGCACCCCGGAGATCCCCGGCATCGACCACCCGAGCGTCGTGGGCTACCTGGACGTCCTGCGCGACAAGGCCCCCGTCGGCGACCGCGTCGCGATCCTCGGCGCGGGCGGCATCGGCTTCGACGTCGCCGAGTACCTCACCGACGGCGGCGACAAGGCGCACGAGGACCCGGCGACGTACTTCCGCCAGTGGGGCGTCGACCTGGACTACCGCGCGCCCGGCGGCCTGGCCGCCCCCGAGCGGCCCGCCCCGCCGCGCACCGTGCACCTGCTCCAGCGCAAGACCAGCAAGGTCGGTGCCGGCCTCGGCAAGACCACCGGCTGGATCCACCGCACCGAACTGAAGCACCGCGGCGTCACCATGGTCCCGGGAGTGCGCTACGACCGGATCGACGACGCCGGCCTGCACATCACCGTCGGTGACGAGAGCACGGTCCTCGCCGTCGACACGATCGTGCTGGCCACCGGGCAGGAGCCGCGCCGCGGGCTGTACGAGGAACTGCTCGCCGCCGGCCGCAGCGCGCACCTCATCGGCGGCGCCGACGTGGCCGCCGAGCTCGACGCCAAGCGCGCCATCAAGCAGGGCACGGAGCTGGCGGCGGCGCTCTAGCAGTCGTAGGGCGTCCCTAGGATGACTCCATGTCACTCCCGCACGCGATCCTCACCGCCCTGCTCGAGAAGCCGTCGTCGGGCCTGGACCTGACCCGCCGGTTCGACAGGTCGATCGGCTACTTCTGGTCGGCGACGCATCAGCAGATCTATCGCGAGCTGGGACGACTGGAGACCGAGGGATACATCCGCGCCCTGCCGGCCGAACAGCCGGTCCGCGGGCAGAAGAAGACCTACGAGGTCCTGCCCGCGGGCCGCGCGGAACTGGCCCGCTGGACGGCCGCCGCCCAGGACCCGAAACCGCATCGCGACGCGCTGCTGCTGCGGCTGCGGGCCGCGGCCGTGGTCGGCACCGCGGGGCTCGAGGCCGACCTGCGCCGCCATCTCGACCTGCACCGGAGCCAGTTGGCCGAGTACCGGCAGATCGAGGAGCGGGACTTCCCGCCCGGTGCGGACGGCGACCAGGACCGGCTGCGGCATCTCGTGCTGCGTGCGGGCATCGACCTGGAGACCTTCTGGACGGGCTGGCTCACCCATGCGCTGGCGGAGTTCGCACAGCTGGAGCAACAGCCGGAGCAAGAACCGGAGCAACAGCCGGAGCAACAACCGGAGAGACAGCCGCAGCAACAACCGGAGCGCGACGGCCGGTTGTGACCGCCGGTTCCCGGGCGGGGGCCCGCGCAGGCTAGAAGCGGCGCGGCCGGGAGCGTCGGCGCAGGATGAAGTACGTGGCGACGACGCCGCCGCCCACCAGCGCTCCGCCCGCCGCCGCCGGCAGGTCGCCGTAGTCCTGTGTGCCGCCGCCGAGTCCGCCCAGGACACCGCGCGCCGGTGCGGCCGTGGCCGTGGCCGTGGCCGTGGGCGTGGGGGCGGGCACGGGCGCGGACGTCGCGGTGGTCGTCGTCCCGGGCTGCCCGGAGACGATCACGGACTGGATTCCGGCGGTGGCGCTGTTCGAGCAGGTGACGACGACCGTGTAGGCGCCCGGGGCGACGTTCGTCCAGGCCGCGGACTGGCCGGCGGCGGTGCCGGTGAGTGTCGCCTGCCGCCCCTCGGAGAAGGCCCCCTGGTTGGGGGTGAGCAGGGCGGCGGTGCCCCAACTGCCGTTCAGCTGCGCGCACGCGCTGGTCGTCACCGAGACCGTCGTTCCGGTCGTGCTCACCGAGATGCCCGGACCTCGGGCCAGGGCGGGCGCGGGGGCCAGGGCGAGCGGGAGTGCCGCGGCGGCCGCGCAGGTCAGGCCGGCGCGCAGAAGAAGATGGGCAGTGCGCATCGGTGTCCTCCGGCGGCACGGTCGGCGGAACGTCCTGGCGCCGCCGAGGATCGGGGAAGGCCGTGCCCCTCAGATGCAGCCAACGTGCCCGCGGATCGGCCCGCATTCCGGCCGCCCCCAGACAGGTGACCGGATCCGTTCCGCCGTGGATCACGCCGGGAGGTCAGGGGGCCGCCGTGCCGCCCGTCCCCGTCGTCACCGTCAACTCCGGGGAGAATCCGCCCCAGGTGCCGTCCGGCAGCCTGGCCCGCAGCCGTACCCGGTGGTGCGTCCCCGACTCCCGTCCCAGGTAGAAGCTGTACGTCGCCCGGCCGCGCGGCGGGGTCCCGCCCCAGGTCAGGGAAGTGGCCGTACGGCCGTCGAGCTGGATCTGATACTCGGTGACCACGCCGTCCGTGTGCGGCGGGAGCCAGGAAAGGTCGAGGTAGCAGGCCCCGTCCGCCGTGCGGGTCGTCGCGCGGAAGGCGGACGGCGCGGTGTCCCGGCCGTCGTCCGTGCCCGGCGCGGTGGTGAGTCCGACGGTGTCACTGGCGGGCGAGAGGTTGTCCGCGGCGTCCCGGGCCCGGACGGTGAAGGAGTAGCGGGTGTCCGGCCGCAGTCCGGTCACCACCGTCGCCGTCTGGCCCCCGCCGACGCTGTGGATCTTCGTACCGCCCTGGTAGATCTCGTACGAGACCACCTTCCGGTCGTCTGTTGAGGCGGACCAGGACAGCTGGACGGCCCGGCCGCCGGCCGCCCGCCCGGCCAGGCGGCCCGGAGCGGTCGGGGCCGAGCGGTCCGCGGCCACGGCCGCGGGAGTCGTGGCGCGCACCTCGCGGCTGCGCGGCCCGAGCCGGCCTGCGGAGTCGCGGGCGCGCACGGTGAAGACGTATCCGGTGGACGGGTGGAGCCGGACGACGTCGACCATGTGGGCCGAGCCGGGCACCTCGGTGACTTTCGTGGGGCCGCGGTACACCTCGTACCCGTCGACCCCCTGGGCGGCCGTGGCCGCGTTCCACATGACGTGCACGCTGGTCGCGCTGCCCGCGACGGCGGTGACTCCCGTCGGCGCGCCGGGCATCCCACCGGTCTCCTCCCCGGCCCCCGGCCGGCCGCAGGACGCGATCAGCAGGAGCCCGCACAGCGGCAGCACACGGCGCACGACTCGCCTCCCGTCGGGGCAGGACACGGCGGCAATGGTCCGGACCAATATGACCCGTTGTTGCTGTCCCTTCAAGAGGGCGGTGGCGCGGAGGCCCGTGCGGCGGCTTGTGCGGCGGTCCGGGTGGCGTCATTGGTGACAGGGCGCGGAGGTTACGTATGCTGAACCTCCTCAGGGCCGAACTCTCCGCACAGAGCGTGGAGTTCACACCTGTGGCGCGGACGCTGTCGTCGCTGATCCCGCGCCGGTGCGGGTGTCCGGGCGGCCGGGACCTGGAAGGGTTCCGGCCCCCCGGCCCCGGTCCTCCCGTGGCCGTCCTCACACCTTCCGGTAGGTGTACGCCTCCGTCGCCGCCACCTCCACCGCGCCGAGGTCGGCTCCCGTCGACGCCGTGACGACCGCGGCGACCGCGCCCTCGACGAACGGCGCGTCGACCAGGCGGGTGTTGTCGGGCAGTTCGTCGCCCTCCGCCAGCAGTGCCTTCACGGTCAGCACGGCGCTGCCGAGGTCGGCGAGGACTGCGACCCCGGCGCCCCGGTCGACGGCCGCGGCCGCGGCGGCGATCAGCTCGGCGCTGGTGCCGAAGCCGCCGCCCGTGGTGCCGCCCGCCGCCGCGACGGACACCGTGCCCCCGCCGCCCGCCAGACCCTGCGCCAGCTCGGCCACGGACTCGGCCACCCGCGCGCTGTGCGACACCAGCACGATCCCGACCAGGTTCCTGTCACTCATCGTCAGCCTCCACGAGAGCGGCGATCAGCAGCGCCGACGAGGTGGCACCGGGGTCCTGGTGCCCGATGCTGCGCTCGCCCAGATAGCTGGCCCGGCCCTTGCGGGCCTGGAGCGGAACGGTCGCCTCGGCACCCTGCTCGGCGGCGGTGCGGGCCGCGCCGAACCCCTCGGCGAGGGCGTCGACCGCCGGCACCAGGGCGTCGACCATGGTCTTGTCGCCGGGAGCGGCGCCGCCGAGCGCCATGACGGCGTCCACGCCCGCCCGCAGGGCCACCGCGAACTGCTCCTCGTCCACCTCGGCGGCCTCGCCGAGCGCCTTGCCGGTGCGGCGCAGCAGGGTCCCGTAGAGCGGTCCGGACGCGCCGCCGACGGTGGAGATGAGCTGCCGTCCGGCGAGCGTCAGGACGGCGCCGGGCGTCTGCGGCGCCTCCTTCTCCAGCGTGGCGGTCACCGCGGCGAACCCCCGCCGGAGGTTGCTGCCGTGGTCGGCGTCCCCGATCGGCGAGTCGAGGGCGGTGAGCCGTTCCGCCTCGCGGTCGACGGCAGCGGCGGCCGCCGTCATCCAGCGGCGGAAGAAGTCGGCGTCGAGCACGGGATCTCCTTGCGTGGTAGGTACCTCGGCCGTCGGGTTCACCGGGTCAGACACCCCAGCGCAGACCCGGTGTCCTGACGGGCGCGTCCCACAGCCGCAGCAGTTCCTCGTCGACCTGGCACAGCGTCACCGAGGCTCCCGCCATGTCGAGCGAGGTCACGTAGTTGCCGACGAGTGTGCGGGCGACAGGCACCCCGCGCTCCCTGAGCACCCGCTGCACCTCGGCGCTGAAGCCGTACAGCTCCAGCAGCGGTGTCGCGCCCATGCCGTTGACCAGGAGGAGGACGGGATTGCGTACGGGCATGTCGTCGAGGATCGCGTGGACGGCGAAGTCGGCGATCTCGCCCGAGGTCATCATCGCCCGTCGCTCCCGGCCCGGCTCGCCGTGGATGCCGATGCCCAGCTCCAGTTCGCCCGGCGGCAGATCGAAGGTGGGGGATCCCTTCGCCGGCGTGGTGACCGCGCTGAGCGCCACACCGAAACTGCGGGAGTGCGCGTTGACCTGCCGGGCGATCGACTCCACGTCCTCCAGCGGCCGTCCCTCGGCGGCGGCCGCCCCGGCCAGCTTCTCCACGAACAGCGTGGCACCGGTGCCGCGGCGGCCGGCGGTGTACAGGCTGTCGGTGACGGCCACGTCGTCGTCGACCAGCACCTTGGCGATGCGGATGCCCTCGTCCTCGGCGAGTTCGGCCGCCATGTCGAAGTTGAGGACGTCCCCGGTGTAGTTCTTCACCACGAACAGCACCCCGGCACCGCTGTCCACGGCTGCCGCCGCCCGCACCATCTGATCCGGAACCGGGGACGTGAAGACCTCGCCGGGGCATGCCGCGGAGAGCATCCCGGGACCCACGAAGCCGCCGTGCAGGGGCTCGTGCCCCGACCCTCCGCCGGAGACGAGGGCGACCTCGCCGGCCACCGGGGCGTCCCGCCGCACGATCACGCGGTTCTCCACGTCGACGGTCAGCTCCGGATGGGCCGCCGCCATGCCCCGTAGAGCGTCCGCGACCACGGACTCCGGGACATTGATGAGCATCCTCATGGGTACCTCCCGGTCAGCTGAACTGAGGGGTTCCTGATCTGCGCTTTTCTCCGGCCGGACCCGGTGCGGATCGGCGGGAGGGTCGTCGCCCCCAGTATCGGCCTTGCGGTAGCGAAGGTCACGTGTGCACGCTCGCACGCGCGGGACCGTTGTGGCCGGCAAGGAGGCCGGCCGGGTTCAGGACGCGAGTACGTCGTTCCCGTCCCGGGACCGCGCCACCGCTCGGGCGAGGCCGTCGTGCAGCTCCTGAAGCACCGTCAGGGTGGGCTCGCCGGTGGGCCGGCCGTCCGTCACCTCGCGGCCGGCCCACGTACTCGGTGGTCACCGGCTCGAAGGTCACCGGCGTCAAGGGAGCCCGGCGGTCCCGTCCTGGCCGAGCTGGGTCTGCACGTCCTGACGGCCGGCTACGGGCCCAACTCCTCTTCCACCGAATGCTGTTGGTGACCTCACTGGTCATGGGCGACGATCTCGGCGGACCGATGCCCGTCCCGGTGGGCCCCATCCACTTCAGCACCCCCGGCGACTCCACCTCGAAGCACGGTCACGCGCACGCGTTCCACGTGACGCCGGTGCTCGACCTCGTACGCGGTCCGATGCCGGGGACACCCGCCCTCCCGGGGGCGTCAGCCGGTCTTGTGGCCCCAGCGCGGGCCGACCAGGTCCCATTCCCTGCCCCACTGGTCGATGCGCCGCCGGTCGAGCCGCCACCGGACGACCGACCCGGCCCCGACGACCAGACCGGCCAGCCCCAGCGCCGCACCCGTGCCGAGCAGGGCCGACTCGAAGGCGCCCTCCGTGACGCTCGGCGGTTCGGCGCTGAGCGTGCCCCGGGCGTTCAGCCAGACCATGACCGAGGTACCGGCCTTCAGCCCGCCCGGCACCGGAGCCTGGCCCGTGTGGCTGGAGCCGTCGGCCGCCGTCCAGTGGATCCTCGCCGGGACCCGCCCGTCCACTCCGTCGGTCGCGGTGGTGGCCGGCGCGACATCGGTGAGCAGGACGGCCGCGACGGTGTACCGTTCGGCGCGCTGACGGGCGAACTCCTGGTCGGCCGCGTGCGTCGTCACCAGGCCGGCGAGCGTGCCGCCGACCACGACGGCCACCCAGACGGCGAGCATGACCCACGCCTCGACGATGTCGTCACGCCGACGCAGCGGACTGCTCCTCCACCGCCACAGGCGGCGCTTCCTGTTGCCGTTGCCGCTGCTCATAGGCTCGCACCTCCCTTTCACCGTACGCTCGTGTCGCCGGGGCCGCATGGGACCCGTGGACCTCACCGTCACGACCCGTGACCCCTCGGCCGAGGCACCGGCCCCCTCGGCCCTCACCCGGCCCCCGACCTCGGCTTCCGCCTGGGGCCCCCGACCCGCCTCCGACCTCGGCTTCCGTCCCCCGCCCCCGGTCCGCTCCCTCGTCCGTCCGGGCACCCGCACGGGCTCCGCACGGGCTCCGCACCGGCTCCGTACGGCCGCCCCACGGGTTCCCCCGGCTTCGGCCCGGCCTCCCCGGCACCGGCCCCGGCACCGCTCCTTCCGGACACCGCCGGACACCGCCGGACACCGGAACAGGCGGCCGACCGGCCGGGGAGCGGTGCGTCGCCCGGACGGTTGCCCGGATTCGGCCGGATGGGCCGGTCCTCCTGCCCGCTCCCCGCCGGACGGGGGAGGGTGGGAGACAAACGGACCGGCACCTCCGACGAACACCGATCCGGAAGGGAATCCAAGATGTCCGTCGACACGCGGCAGGAGTCCGCCCCGCTCACCGACGACGAGCTCAGGACGCTCGACGCCCACTGGCGCGCGGCGAACTATCTGGCCGTCGGCCAGATCTACCTCATGGCCAACCCGCTGCTGGCCGAGCCGCTGCGGGCCGAGCACATCAAGCCGCGGCTGCTCGGCCACTGGGGCACCTCGCCCGGACTGAACCTGGTCTACACCCACCTCAACCGTGTGATCCGGGCCCGCGACCTGAACGCCCTGTGCATCTGGGGCCCCGGCCACGGCGGACCGGCGGTGGTCGCCAATTCCTGGCTGGAGGGCTCGTACAGCGAGACGTATCCGGACATCACCCGGGACGCGTCCGGCATGGCCCGGCTCTTCCGGCAGTTCTCGTTCCCCGGCGGTGTCCCCAGCCATGTGGCACCCGAGACACCGGGCTCCGTCCACGAGGGCGGCGAGCTCGGCTACGCGCTCTCGCACGCCTACGGAGCCGCGTTCGACAACCCCGACCTGCTCGTCACCTGCGTCATCGGCGACGGCGAGGCGGAGACCGGGCCGCTGGCCACGTCCTGGCACTCCAACAAGTTCCTCGACCCCCGCAACGACGGCGCGGTCCTGCCGATCCTCCACCTCAACGGCTACAAGATCGCAAATCCGACGGTGCTCGCCCGCATCCCCGAGTCCGAACTCGACGAACTGCTGCGGGGTTACGGCCACGACCCGATCCACGTCACCGGCGACGACCCCGACGTCGTCCACCGGGCGATGGCCCGCGCCCTGGACACCGCGGTGGACCGGATCGCGCGGATCCAGCGCGCCGCACGCGAGGAGAACGCCACCGAACGCCCCCGCTGGCCGGTCATCGTGCTGCGTACCCCGAAGGGCTGGACCGGCCCGAAGACCGTCGACGGCGTGCCGGTGGAAGGCACCTGGCGTGCGCACCAGGTGCCGCTGGCCGGCGTCCGGGACAACCCGGAGCACCTGCGGCTGCTGGAGGCATGGCTGCGTTCCTACCGTCCCGAGGAACTGTTCGACGAGCACGGCCGCCCCCGTCCCGACGTCCTGGCCTGCCTTCCCACGGGCGCCCGCCGGCTGGGTGCCACCCCGCACGCCAACGGCGGGCTGCTGCTGCGCGAACTCCCCCTGCCCGCGCTGGAGACGTACGCCGTCCCGGTCGAGAAGCCGGGCCTCACCCTGCACGAGCCCACCCGGGTCCTGGGCGAGGTGCTCCAGCACGTGATGGCGGCCACCGCCGAGCGGCGCGACTTCCGTCTCGTGGGCCCCGACGAGACCGCCTCCAACCGCCTCGACGCCGTCTACGCCGCCACCGGCAAGGCCTGGCAGGGACAGACCCTCGACGTCGACGAACACCTCGACCCGCACGGGCGGGTGGTGGAGATGCTGTCCGAACACACCTGCCAGGGCTGGCTGGAGGGCTATCTGCTCACCGGCCGGCACGGACTGTTCTCCTGCTACGAGGCGTTCACGCACATCGTCGACTCGATGGTGAACCAGCACATCAAGTGGCTGCGGGTGACCCGCCGCCTGCCCTGGCGCGCACCCATCGCGTCCCTCAACTACCTGCTCACCTCGCACGTGTGGCGCCAGGACCACAACGGTTTCTCCCACCAGGACCCCGGTTTCGTCGACCACGTCCTGAACAAGAGCCCGGAAGTGGTGCGGGTCTACCTCCCGCCGGACGCCAACACCCTGCTGTCGGTGGCCGATCACGCGCTGCGCAGCCGCGACTACGTCAATGTGATCGTGGCCGGCAAGCAGCCCTGCTTCGACTGGCTGTCGATGGACCAGGCCCGCGTCCACTGCGCGCGCGGCGCCGGGATCTGGGAGTGGGCGGGCACCGAGGACGGCACCCGTGAACCGGACGTGGTGCTCGCCTGCGCCGGTGACGTCCCCACCCAGGAGGTGCTGGCCGCCGCGCAGTTGCTGCGCCGGCACCTGTCGGAGCTGGCGGTGCGCGTGGTGAACGTCGTCGACATCGCCCGCCTGCTGCCGAGCGAGGAACACCCGCACGGGATGAGCGACTTCGAGTTCGACGGCCTGTTCACCCCGGACCGGCCGGTCGTCTTCGCCTACCACGGCTACCCGTGGCTGATCCACCGTCTCGCCTACCGTCGCAGCGGCCACCGCAACCTGCATGTCCGCGGCTACAAGGAGATCGGTACCACGACCACGCCGTTCGACATGGTGGTCGGCAACGACCTCGACCGCTACCGCCTGGTCATGGACGTCATCGACCGGGTTCCGGGACTCGCGGTGCGGGCGGCCGCCGTACGGCAGCGGATGGAGGACGCCCGGCAACGCCACCACGAGTGGATCCGCGAGCACGGCGTCGACCTCCCGGAGGTCGCGGAGTGGGCTTGGGAGGGCTAGGAGCCGGCCGAGAGCTCCGGAAAGGGGTGCGGCCCGGTCGCGAGCGGTCGGACGGAGGCGGTGGGCCGGCAGGGCGCACGCACGGGTGCGGACGGCGCAGAGGCGGGAGCAGGGGCGGTCGCGCCATGCGCCCTGTCACGGCCTCTCGCCGGGCGCCTACAGTGTGGCGCCACGGCTCTGCGAGAGCGTGCCGCAGGGCCGGGTCCCAGCACGTGGTCCCCGGCCGTCCCGCCACGGCCGCCGACCGTACCGGGCGCGGCCGCGCACACCGGCTCGGCTCCAGCGGAGCGCAGGGGTGCCGACGGCCACGCGTGCGACAGGCACCATCCCTGTGAATCCGCTCGGACCGCAACGTCGGCAGCCCCGCGGACCGAGCGCGCGTCGAACCCTGGAGGCCGCTGTGTCCCGACCGTGCATCGCCCTGATCGCCGACCCCACGTCCACCGAAGGCTGCCGGGAGTACCTGGCCCAGGCGGTGGAACTGCTCACCGGCGCCCCGCCGGTCCGGATCGACGCCCGGCACTTCGGAGCCGGCGGGACGGGCCGTGGCGTCCTCGAAGGGGGCCGGTTACGGCTGTACGTCCCGCAGGAGGAGACGGACGTGCTCCCCGACGTGGTCGTGCTCTACGAGATCCAGCCCCAGCACCGTCATGAACTCGCCGCGTTCCAGCGCCTGCTGGAGGCACCGGAGGTGGTGTCCCTCGGCACCGGCCCGGCCGCCTGGCGTACGGCGACGCAGAAGAACCTGACCGTGGAGCGCTTCGCCCGCGACGGTGTCGCCCAGATGGAGACCGTGGTCCTGTCCCGGCCCGAACGGCGGGAGGCGGCCGCGGCGTTCGGCCGGCTCGGCGGTGACGTCTGGGCCCGGCCCGTGGTCGGCACGGGCGGCAACGACACCTTCCACATCACCACCGTGGCCCAACTCGACGACGCCACCGACTTCTACGCGCGATGCGGCTCCGACTGGCTGCTGTCCCGCGACGCGGGCAACGTCACCGCGGACGGCATGCGCCACCAGTTCCGGGTGTTCGTCCTGCACGGACGGGTCGTGCACGCCCGTGAGCACCTCCAGCCGGAACCGGACACGCCCTGCAACACCTGCCGGGGCGCCACCCCCGTCCACCTGACGCCGCAGGAGCTGCCCCCGCGGCTCGCCGAACTCGCCGTCGCCGCGACCGAGTCGGTCGGGCTGCCCTTCGCCGGGGTCGACCTGGCCGTCGAGAACGGGGGAGTCGTCTTCGAGGTCAACGTCCAGCCGGCGTTCGTGCCCGGTGAACTCCAGAGCGTGGCCGTCCCGTACATCCGGGCCCATCTCGACGCCCTCGCCCTGCTGCGCGGGGACCGCCAGGTCCTGGCGCACCCGGCCCGGCCGGCCCTCGACCGGGGCGGTCAGCTCTCCGCCTGAACGAGCCGGGCCGCGGCACGGACACCCCGCCGCGGCCCGCGGCGGCCGTCACAGCTTCAGGGTGAACCAGGTCGTCTTGCCCTCGTCGGTCGGCCGTACGCCCCAGTTGTCGGCGAGGGTGCGTACCAGGATCAGGCCCCGGCCGGACTCCTCGTCCTCGCCGGCCAGCCGAGGCTGGGGGAGCTGCGGGCTGCGGTCGCTGACCTCGACGGTGAGGTCGGTGGCGGTGCGGTGCAGATGCAGTCCGAGCGGGCCCTGTGCGTGCTGGACGGCGTTGGTCAGGGTCTCCGAGAGCAGCAGGAGGGCGTCGTCGGCGCCGGCCGTGCAGTTCCACGAGGAGAGCGCCTTGTACAACAGGGCACGGCCCTCGGGCACCGAGGCGGGCAGGGCCGGAAGGTCGGCGGTGACGGCCGCGAGCGGCGCGGCCGGCAACTGTGCCAGCAGCAGCGTGACATCGTCGTTGTGGCTCTCGGCGTCCGGCAGCAGGCTCGCCAGCACATGGTCGGCGGCGGCCTCCAGACACGGGGTCCCGGAGAAGAAGCTGTTCAGCACGACGGTCAGTTCGCCCAGCCTGACCTCGATGTCGCTGCCCGGTGTCTCGATCAGGCCGTCCGTGTACATCACCAGCGTGGCGCCCGGCGGAATGGCGCAGCTGGACTGCTCGTACAGGATGCCGCCGACGCCGAGCGGCGCGTTCACCGGGGCGGGCAGGTCGCGGATCATGTTCCCCGCCCCGGCGACCAGGACCGGCAGATGCCCGGCCGAGCAGACGGTCACCGTGCCCGCGTCGGGGGCGATGACGAGGTAGCAGCAGGTGACCAGTTGGTCCGGGACGTCCAGGTCGGTCACGCAGGTGTCCAGGGCCTGCATGAGCTGCCGGGGCTGCATCCCGGTCTTGGCCAGCGCGTGTGCGGCCGAGCGCAACTGGCCCATGACGGCCGCGGCTTCGAGACCGCGGCCCATGACGTCGCCGATCAGCACCCCGACCCGGTCGGCGCCCAGCGGGATCAGGTCGAACCAGTCGCCGCCCACGCCGGCGCCCTGGGTGGCGGGCCGGTAGCGGCTCGCCGTGGCCAGGGCCGGCAGGGCGGGCGGGGTGCCCATGAGACTGCGCTGGAGGGTGAGCGCGATGTGCCGCTGCTGCTCGTACAGCGCGGTGAGCTCGGCCTCGGCGCGTTTACGGTCGCTGATGTCGCGCACGATGGCGCACGCCCCGACCACCGTGCCGTGGGCGTCCCGGGTGGGCCAGAGCGTGACGTCCACGTCCAGCAGCGCGCCGGTGCGGGTGACCCGCAGGGTCTCGAAGTGCTCGACCCGCTCGCCCTGGCGCAGCCGCTCCAGCAGCGCGCTGATCTCGTCCTCCAGCTCGGCGGGGGCCAGCAGCGAGACGTGCCGGCCGATCGCCTCCTCGGCCGTGTAGCCGTACAGCCGCTGGGCGGCCGCGTTCCAGTAGGTGATGTACCCGTCGAGGGTCTTGGCCAGGATCGCGTCCTGGGAGGACTCCACGAGCGCGGCCAGTTCGTTGATGCGGGCCTCGGCGGCCTTGCGGTCGCTGACGTCGCGCACGGCGGCGGACACCAGCAGGCCCTCCGCGGTCTCCAGCGGGCTGAGACTGATCTCCACCGGGAACTCGGTGCCGTCCTTGCGGATCCCGTGCAGTTCGAGCCCGGCCCCCATCGGGCGCACCTGCCGGTTGGCCGTGTAGCCGCCGCGGTGCCGCGTGTGCTGGGAGCGGAAGCGCTCCGGGATCAGCAACTCGACCGGATGCCCGAGCAGTTCCTCGCGGCGGTACCCGAACAGGGCCTCGGTCTGGGCGTTGACGAGCTTGATGACCCCGGTGTCGTCGACGATCACCATGGCGTCGGGGGCGGCCTCCAGCAGGCCCCGGAAGCGCTCCTCGGCCCCGCCGGGACCACTCTCCGGCGTACGGGTCTCACAGCGGCACCGTTTCTGCAGTTGCTGCTGCCCCACGCCGGCCGACCACGCCGGTCCCACGTCAACCAAGTCGGCCATGTCCCACCCCATCCTGCGATCGGTCGCAGGACATCTCAACGCTTTCCGGCCGCCCTCACGGTCTGATGTCGCTTACTGTCCGTACACTGCCCGAACCTGTCCGTCATCGCCCCCTCCCGGACGGCGGCACGGGGACCGGGAGGAGACAGGGGCCCGGGGGGGGGCGCCCCGGGCCCGGGGCGCGGCCCACCGGGGGGGGGGGGGTGTTGGGCCCCCCCCCCCCCCCCCCCCACGACCCCCGGGGGCCC
>NZ_JBEOWS010000204.1:16291-17406 GCF_040296125.1 Streptomyces sp. NPDC002265
TACACGGCCCGAACTTTTCCGTCATCGCCCCCTCCCGGAGGGCGGCAGGGGGACGGGGAGGAGACTGGGGCCCGGGGCCGCCGCAGCGGCCCCGGGCCCGTCACAACGGTGGGTGCGGTTCAGTGGCCGCCCAGCCCGCCACCGCCGAACGACCCGCTGGTGCCCCTGGCCCAGCGGGGCCGCGTCTTGGAGGCACTGCTGCGGGTGCCGAGATTTCCGTACCCGTGCAGGTCGTGCGGAAGCACCCGGTTGCGGCTCTTGGGCAGCTCGTCCGGTTCGCGGTTCTCATGGACCTCGCGGACCGCCCCGCCCGGCGGCAGGTGCGGTTGTTCGTCCGGCCGTGGCGGTGGCGACTCACGGCGTCGCACGATGGCGCCCCAGTAGAAACCGCTCAGCAGGATGGCCACGACGGCCAGTCCCGCCAGCAGCGGTCCGAGAGTCAGCCAGCCGCTTCCTGCGGCAATCTGCGCGTTTGCGGTAATCATGCCCTTCGGATACCCGCTGAGATCGGGGTGAACCGTATATTCCGCTTCGGTCGTCTTCCGCTTCGGTCTGCCGGGCCTCGCGTTTGGCTCCGGGCGACGCGGCTACCCGCAGGGTGTGGCATTGACGACATCCCAGCAGGAGTTGTTCCGGTTCCTGGAGGACCGGTTCGCGTGCGCGCAGACGTGTGCCGACTGCGCCCGGGTGTGTGCCGTGCGCGCGAGCCTGGTCGATCCGGGTGGGAGTAGTGAGGAGCGGGAGCTCGTACGACGCAAGGCGATCATGTGCGCGGAGGTGTGCGACGCCACCTGCCGTGTGCTGGCCGAGCAGGGTGACGACACGGACGAGGAGGGTGCCCGCATCCAGTTGGAGTGGTGCCGCACCATCTGTCTGGAATGTGCACAGATGTTCGACGGTCAGCCGGGGGCGGAGGCGGCCGCGGACACCTGCCGCGCGTGCGCGCGGGCCTGTGCGGACTTCATGGCCGCGCTGAGCTGAGCCCGGCGCGGTCCGCCGCGCCCGCATCGGTCCGCGCGGACCCCCGGCCCGGGCGGACCGCGGTCTGGGCGGGGGTTGGGCCGGGGGGGGGCGGGGGGGCCGCGGGCCCGGCGGGGGGGGGGGGGGTGGGCGCG